>JAJBTL010000360.1:0-4164 GCA_020860865.1 Planctomycetota bacterium
GTGTCCGGATCCGGCGAATCGGCGACCTCCTCGGTTTCGCTCCGGACGTCATCGCCGATCGAATTGATAAGGCGTTGTCGGCGCGAGGATAACTGAATACGAATGGTTAAAACCGTCCTTCTTGTTTTTCATTCGGACTGAAAGGAATCGTCGCCCGAAGGTATGTAATGAGAACTTGTTTCGGCGTAACGGTTGAGCGCGGTGAGGATACGACAGTGTTCGACCAATGACGCATGGAGTTGAGCATTTACGAATTCGCCAGGCGCTGGCTGCGAATGACGAAATTCCTCCGATAATCTCTGAAGGCCTTCCCGGTTTCGGCCGATAATTAATCATGGACACCCGGTCGCGGAACATTGTTTCCGTGGCTCCTGACGGCATGGACACATGAATATGGATGATGACGCACCGTCCTGGATTTATTCTGCTCCCTTGGCGGCCTTGTTGTTTTGCGGCGCTGTTGCCGTTTTTATCCTTGGCTATATTCCCGAGGCGGAAAAGGCCCGGGAATGCGAAGCCCGGGTGGCGGCGGCCCGGCACCGCATCCAGGAATTGTCCCATCAGGAAATGCAGGCGCGGATGCGCATTGCCGAACTGCAGGAAGGTGTTCCGGAAGCGATAGAGGAAGCGGTCCGCGAGGTGCTGCGGTTCGGTTCCGTCAATGATTTCCTGCCAACCGACAAGTAGGCGTTCCATCGTGATCGGGAAACCGCGTTGACCGGATTTGTCCGGGCGTGGCCATGGTCAGTCCGGAACGAATACAGCGACTGGATCGGTTCCGGGGGGAATCTTCGAACCACTGTTTGTCGATGTGTACGCTGTTTATTCCGTTCGCGAAAACGAAAACTGACCTATGCCTGACGTCCTCTCCCAAAGCGAAGTCGATGCCCTGCTGAACGCTGTCGATTCCGGTGCCGTCGACATTGCCGGCGCTCCCGATCTCGCCGCCGCCGCCGCCAACGAGCCGGAGCTGCCGGAAGACGTCCAGATCTACGATTTCAAACGGCCGGAACGCGTCTCCACCGACCAGATCCGTTCCATCGAAATGATGCACGAGGTCTTGGCCCGAAAACTCGGCGCCAGCCTCTCCGCCTACCTCCGGACCATTGTCGAAGTGAAAATGGCCTCGGTCGAGCAGCTCACCTATCAGGAATTCCTGATGAGCCTGCCGAACCCGACCTGTTTCAACCTGCTCCGCTGCGAACCGCTGGACGGTTCGATGGTCCTCGAGATAAACCCGTCCATCGTCTTTCCCATTCTCGACAAGCTCCTCGGCGGCGGCCACGGCGAACCGCACATTCCGGACCGGGAAATGTCGGACATCGAGTGGCGTCTTATCAGCCACGTCACGACAGAAACGCTGACCTTTCTCCGCGATTGCTGGAAGCCGATCCTGGACATCGATTTCATGGTCAGCGGGCGCGAGTCGAACCCGATGCTTATGCAAATCGTCCCGCCGAACGAAGTCGTCATCCTCGTCTGTTTTGAAATCAGGATGGGCGATTCGTCCGGCATGCTGAACCTCTGCATCCCGTTCCCGGTCATCGAACCGAAAATCGGCGACTTCTCCACCATCCAGACCTGGTTCCAGACCCGGCGCACCTCCGACGCCGCCCTCGAAAACGCCAAGCTGAACGAAGGCGTCAAGTCGGCGCCATTGGAAACGGTCATCTATATCGCCAAGACCCACATCAAAATGCGGGATCTCCTGAAGCTGAGGCCCGGAGACCTTATTCTGACCAAGAAGGACATTACGGAACCGCTCCTCATGACCATTGCGGACAGGCCGAAATTCTGGGTCTATCCCGGTCAGCACCGACACTACAAGGCGGTCCGCGTCCATACGGAAACCGCCATCGACGACGAACTGTAAACGTCGTACTGGAAAGAGTAAAAAACGGCATAGGCCGTACAGCATTGTTCGGGACCGCTCCGCAGCGCGAGGCGGCGACCCGTTCCGGGAAGGAACCGTCATGGCAGAGCCGCGAAAGCCTTTCTTTATGTTTCGCCCGAAATTTCTCCTCCTGTGCCTCTATGTGATTGCCTACATCCTCCTCCGGTCGAGCGAGGACATTGTCGTGCATTCCATCGCCCTCCCGTCCCCCCGGGGACCGGAGATTTTCCGCATGGTCGGTCCGCATCCGGATCTGCAGCACTGGCGGCAACAGCTCTGGCGGGCGGCGTTTTCGCCGGCGATGGTGGTGGAGGAAGAGGGCAGGAAGCTTTTGGACAGGGGCCGGGACCTTTACTCGGACGCCCGGGGAACGGTCCAGGAGGCGGGCCAGACGGTTCGCCAATACACCGGTCAGGGACAGTAAAATGTCAGTCGGCTTCATGAACCCGGAAGTGGCGGAGAAGGGCGGCGCCATCGCCAAGGCGGTGATGGAAGGCGGCGCATCGGGCTGGTCCACCCTTATCGGGAAAAACGTCAACTATGCCATCGAAGGCGCCGACTACGGCGTGCCGAACGAGGTCGTCCGCCCGGACGAACTCGGGGAAGCCGTCGTCACGCCGGTGGACTGGTCCGGCGACAATACGGGGAAGGTGTACCTCCTCGTCCCCGCCGCCGGCGCCAAGGAAATCGTCGCCTACATGATGGCCCTGATGCTCGGGGGCGATCCGAATCCGGAGACGCAGCTTCTCGACGCCGACGGGATGGACGCCTACGGCGAGGCGGTGAACAGCTTTTTCGGCCAGGGCGCCCAGCAGGCCCGTGGCGAAGTCGGCCTTAATATAAAGACCGCCCTCGGCCAGTCTAAATTGGTCGACTTCACGAAGGTGAAACCGTCGGACGAACTCGGCGGCGAGGACTTTTTCAGTACCCGCATCAAGGTCACCATCGAGGGCCGTCCGCCCTTTGTCCTCGACATGCTCCTCGCCCGTCCGGTCACCGGCGTCGCGCCCGACGTCAACCCGGCCGAGGAGGCGGAACAGGCCGCCGCCGCCGCCGAACGCCTCGGGATATCGCCGACGAACCTGTCCATCGCCATGAAAATCAAGCTTCCGTTGGTGGTTGTTATCGCCACGAAGAAGATGCGGATGGAACTCATCCAGGACATGTGCCCGGGGACGATTATCGAATTCCGCAAGATGTCCGGGGAAAACCTCGACGTCTCGGCCGGCGCCGTGAAGATAGCCACGGCCGAGGCGGTGATTGTCAATCAGTGTTTCGGCGTGCAGGTCCGGAGCATTGTCGACCCGAAGGCGGCGGTGAAGGAGTAGAAGGACCCGCTCTGATGGCATTTATTCTCCAAAGCGCCGAATGAATCCGACCTGCCGACAACAACCAGTGACGGGCGCACGATTTCGTGCGCCCTTTGCCTTTAAGGAACAACCACCATGTACATACTCCAAGTCGAAGACGACTTCGCCTCCGCCCACCAGCTCCGCGAATACAAGGGAAAGTGCGAAAACCTCCACGGCCACAACTGGCGCGTTCGTGTCCGGGTCAAAGGCGAAGAGCTTGGCCCTCTCGGCATGCTTATGGACTTCGGCGATCTGAAGCGCCTGGTCAAATCGCTCATGGACGAACTCGATCACAAGTTCCTCAATGAAACGCCGCCGTTCACCACCATCAACCCGACCTCGGAAAACCTGGCAAAATATCTCTACAACCGCCTGGCCGAAGCGCTGCCGGACAATGTCCGCCCGCACGAAATCACCGTCTGGGAATCGGAGAAATGTGCCGCCACCTATACGGAATAGCGGACGGCAATAGGCGGGAAAAGAAAGAACGGAAACGCGAACGAGGCGGAGGCCATAAAGCCGTCCGCCTCGTCCTCTATTCAAATGTACTGGCAAACGACGCCCGGAATGCGGTCGTCATTGACAGGCATACCAGACGGAACGCGGCAGGAAAAACCCGTTCCCGTCCTGGTACTCTTCACGCCGGATCAGTTCGGCTTTTTCCGTAACGGCCCTTCCTGATCGGCGAATTTACTGATAACCCGGGACGACTGCGGCCCGTTCGACTGCCCGTCGGCGGCGATGGCGCCGGACAGCTTGGACAAGCCGTCCAGGGCCGACAGTTTGGCGGCGCCGGCCAGGGCGGAAGGCATACCGGCGGCGGAACCGGATTTCTTCAGGAGGCTGCCGAGGCCGTCGACGGAACTCTCCGTCGGCGTCGCTTCCTGGGCGGCGGCGATATTTTCCGCCTGAATGGCG
>JAJBTL010000360.1:4174-18269 GCA_020860865.1 Planctomycetota bacterium
TCGTAGACCTCTTTCCGGTGCACCGACACATTTCGCGGCGCCGTGATGCCAATACGGACCGTGTCCCCCCGGACGTCGACGACGGTAATTTCCACCGAATCGCCAATCATTATTGTTTCGTCTTTTCGACGACTAAGCACCAGCATTGGCCTTCTCCTCCTCACCGTTGCCGGATGCGGGTCCGGTCGTTTCCGCTGCGGGTCCCTCGTTCATGCGGCGGAGCGGTTGCCCGCTCTCGGACGGGTCGGCCGGCGTCTCATCGGCGTTCGGGTCCTTGAACAACCGGTGACGGGTGCTGTACTGCGGATTGACAATCACCATCTGCATGCCAAGACGCGTTTCCGTGTTCATGACAAGCGGGCCGAAAAGGTTCGCCGTCGCGTCCATCGGGTCCTGGGGAATAACGAGGATAAGGCAGACGACCGCGTCCTCGGCCCGTTCGAGCTTGAGGATCTGCCGCTCCTTCTCGCCGATGAGTATCTGGTAGTTGGAGACGATGGCGCTCGCCTCGCAGATGACGAAAGCGAGGTCCGGCCGGTCCACCGACTGGAGCCATTTGAAAAGCCCGTCGTCGGAGCACTCGAACATCACGTAGCCGGTGCAGTCCCTGAACCCGATCACTCCCTCCGGGAAGGTGATGAGGGCTTCATCAGGCACTTCCTTTTCCCCAAAACGGCTGGTCTTGACAATCATTAGGAATTCTCCTGTTTGCCCGGCGGGCGACGGATCCGCGTCGCCGCGACGAACATGACACCGAGGTGGCTTGCCGATGCGTCTTTACCGCTACCGGAGACGCCGACACCGGCGTTCAGGCACAAACGAAACGCATCGGGAAACCGCTTGTCGTACAAAATGGATCATACACACTTTTATCGGTTACATACACGCTTTTCTGGAATGAAAAATGCGATTGATCTGATATTATCTTACGGATATTATATTTCCGCCGAAAATAACCACACGGAGCGCGCTCATGGCTGCACTGACAATAACGTCAACCGGAAACGCCGGCGTCTATATCGAATCGTCCGCCGGGAACGTCTATATCGATTCGTTTTTCCATCCCGTGCCCGATGTCGGCGGCCGCCCGGTCCTCACCGGCGCCGAGGCGAAACCGGCCGATCTCATTCTCGTCACCCATAACCATTACGACCACCTCCATCCGGAAGAGACCCGGGACGCCGCCCACAAGACCGGCGCGCCCGTCGCCGGACCGGAACGCGTCGCCAAAGTCATGCGTAAGCACCTGCCGCCCGAGCGCATTATCACGCTCGAGCCGGACGAACGGCGTCAGCCTCCGGCGGTTCATACCATTACTATCAAAAATATCCATATAACCTCCTTCCGAACCTACCACGGCCAGGGCCATAACAGTTACCTCCTCGAGATGGACGGCGTCCGCATCTTCCACGACGCGGACAACGAACACACCGAACCCTACGACCTGGACGCCCTCGGCCGCATCGACGTCCTTCTTCTCTGCCCGTGGGCCGAGTCCGGAGCCGGCCAGTTCGTCGACCGCCTGAAGCCCGCCAGGTGGCTCCTTATCCACATGACCGACGCGGAAATCGATCAACACCGGGCCGGCGCCTTCCTTCCCGCCCTCCTCAGTCCCGTTCCGGATGGCGTCGTCGCCCTCCGTGGCGGCGAGAGCCTGGAGATCTGAATGGCGGAGTTGACGGAAAACCTTATTCGCCTCCGTTCCGTCAACGGAGTCGGGAATACATTGATTTGGCGGCTTCTTCGCCGATTCGGCGATTCGGAACGCGTCCTCCACGCGCCGGTCGCGGAACTCAGGCAGGTCAAGGGCATTACCCAATCCCTGGCCGAAGCCATTGTCCGCGCCGCCTCTTTTGACCCGCGCCCGGAAATGGAACGCGCCGTCGAGGTCGATGCCGACATCATCCCCTACGACGACCCGGTCTACCCGAAGGCGCTCCTCTATTCCTACGAGCCGCCGGTCCTTCTTTACGTGAAAGGCACCCTGGTCCGGAACGACAACATCGCCGTCGGCATCGTTGGCACCCGGGAAGCCAGCCCCTACGGCCGCGACAACGCCCTCGAAATCGGCGCCGCCCTGGCCCGGAGCGGCTTCACCGTCGTCAGCGGCCTCGCCCTCGGCGTCGACACCTTTGCCCACATCGGCGCCATGAACGGCGGCGGCAGAACCATCGGCGTCCTCGGCTGCGGCTTCGACCATATGTATCCGGAACAAAACCGCGACCTCGCCCTCGAGATGTCCCAGAACGGCGCCGTCATCACGGAATACGCCATGGCGACGCGGCCGTCCCGGGAGACGTTCCCGATGCGGAACCGGATCATCGCCGGCATGTCCTACGGCCTTCTCGTTATCGAAGCGCCGCTCCGGAGCGGTTCCCTCATCACCGCCAGGCTGGCGAACGAATACGGCCGCACCGTCTTCGCCATTCCCGGCCGGGTCGACGACATCCGCTCCGAAGGCTGTAACAAGCTTATCCGCGACGGCGCCGTCATGGTGACGTCGGTGGAGGATATCTTCCGCGAACTCAATCCGTCCCTCCCGGAAGAAATGTACATGAAGGAACGTCCGCCCCGGACCACAAAAGCCAAGCCGAAACCGCCGGCGACCGAAAAGCCCGGCCGCCGCCCGCGCCTTCGGGAACGGGCGATCCCGGACAACCCGCCGCGACGGCCGAGCGATTCCCTCTTCGACCGCGACCCGGAAGACATCAAGGATACGCTCGACTGGGTGATGGACCGGAACCTCCTCGCTGAACCGAACGACGCCGAATACGGCGACCCGTCATCCGGCCGGGAAGCGCCACGTGAGGCGCCACAGGAAAAACCCCGGCCGGCGCTGGACGCATCCGAAAACGCCGTCCTCCGCGTCCTCTCCCGCCAGTGGCGGGCGATTGACGACATCATCGCCGAATGCGGGCTGGACAGCGGCAAAACAACCGCCTGCCTCGCCATGCTCCGGTTGAAGCGGCTGGTCGAACAGGGCCCGGGCCAATCGTACCGGTTGCGGTCGTGACGGTCTTCCTGTAATACATACGTCATACCGTAACGCTATGCGCTTTTCCTTTTACCCACGGAGCACCCATGGCCAAGAAGAACCTCACCTACAAGGACGCCGGCGTCGACATCGACGCGACGAACGAGCTGGTCGGCGGCTACCTGAAAATGATCCGCTCGACCTACAATCCGGGCGTTATCAAAAACGACAACGGCTTCGGCGGCCTTTTCCGCCTCCAGGGCGCGCCCGGCCTGTTCGCCCGGCGCTGGCGCGATCCGGTCATGGTTTCGGGGACGGACGGCGTCGGCACGAAATTAAAAATCGCCTTCATGATGGACAAGCACGACACCGTCGGCATCGACCTCGTCGCCATGTCCGTCAATGACATCCTTGTCCAGGGTGCCGAACCGATGTTTTTCCTCGACTACATCGGCATCGCCAAGGCGGATAAGCGCGTCCTCCTCGACCTCGTGAAGGGCGTCGTCGACGGCTGCAAACAGGCCAACTGCGCCCTCCTCGGCGGCGAGACGGCCGAACTCCCCGGCCTCTACGTCAAAGGCGAATACGACCTGGCCGGCTTCGCCGTCGGCGTTGTCGAACGGAAACGCCTCATCGACGGCTCCCAGGTCGAACCCGGCGACATCATCCTCGGCCTCCCGTCGTCCGGCCTCCATTCGAACGGCTTTTCCCTGGCCCGGAAAGCCCTCCTCGAAGCCGGCGGCTACAAGCTCGGCCGGAAGATCCCCGATCTCGGCTGCACCCTCGGGGAAGAACTGCTCCGGCCGACGCGGATTTATGTCAAGCCCGTCCTCGCCGCCTTCATGTCGTACAAGGTCAAGCGGCCCATCCGCGCCCTCGCCCACATAACGGGCGGCGGCCTCCTGGAAAATGTCCCGCGCATCCTGCCGACCGGCTGCGACGCCGTGTTCAACCTCGATTCGTGGGAAGTGCCGCCGATTTTCCGTCTTATCCAGAAGGCCGGCGGTATCGCGGACGAGGAGATGTTCCGCGTCTTCAACATGGGTATCGGCATGGTGATGGTGGTGACGCCGTCGTCCGTGGAGACAGTCATGGCGAAGCTGAAAAAAGCCGGCTGCAAGGCAAACGTCGTCGGCCGCATTGCTCCGGGCAAGCGGAATGTTCAGTTGGTATGAATATTGCGACAACCTAAAAAAAGCCCGTCCGGACCACTTCCGGCGGGCTTTTTAAATGCGTGAAAGCGCCTGGCGCTGTCCAGGCGCGGGAATCGTGAACCGCGGCGTTATGGCCGTTTGCCGTCGGCGGCGACCAGAACCGCCAGCGAATGCTGGTTGATGCGTTCCATCTCGCGCATCGCCCGTTCGCCGTCACCACGGGCGATGGCGCGCGCCACCCGCATGTGGTGCGGTACCGTCTCCAGCCACACGCTTCTGTCGTAATCCAGGTAGCCCCAATATTCACCAAGCACCTCGAGGCGCACCTTGTCGATTATGAGGGTGATGGCCCGGTTGCCGGCAATTTCCAGAAGTGTCATATGAAAACGATGGTCGACCTCGTCCCGGTATTCGCCCTGTTTGGCTAACTTCTCCATCGTCCGGGCGCATTCCAGGAGCGCCTCCTTCTCCTCGGCGCTCGCCCCGGCGGCGACTTTCCGGACAGCGTCGCTTTCGAGGACGCTTTTCAGCTCATGGAGTTCGCGGAAGTTGCTTTTCACCAGCTCGACGAGAATCGAGCCGTCGCCGTCCGGCTTTTCCCGGACAAACACGCCCCTTCCGATACGCACCTCCACCGCGCCCTGGTTTTCCAGCACGCGAAGCGCTTCCCGGACCGAGTTCCGGCTGGTCTGGAACATCTCCGCCATGTCCCGTTCGGAAGGCAGCTTTTCACCGGCCATGATCCCGTTGTCGCGCACATACGCGTTTATGGCATCGGCTATTTTCGTGTGCAAGAGCTCCTTCGACACCGGGCCGAAGCGAACGACGTTGTTTTCCATGGCTTCCTTTTCCAGGTGGCCGCCTCGCGGCATGGCAGTATTTGTAATCACGAAAACAGTACCTGTTTTCAACACCATAGCCAAGAAAGGCCGAAACGGGATGGAGCCGTCCCCCACGGCGGACGGCTCCATTTTCACAGGTACGTGCGGCGCGGCTGTGGCGCTTCCGTTCTCAGAGCCTGTTATTAAAATGCGTCTCGTCGCGCCATACTTCGTCAAAATCGGCTCTCGGCATGTTATTTGACCCTGACCGCCGGTCAAAAAACAAGCCTGCCGCCTCTTTTTCCTCATCTGACACGACGATACACAATTTAATAACACGCTCTCAGGCCCAACGCCTCTCCGGCCTCGCGGAGCTCTTAGTATTCCTCGTCCCCTTCCTCCCCGTCCCGAATTCTGGCGATGCCGACGTTAAGGTAGCCCCACAGCAGCCCGAAAATGACGCCTGTGTAACAGAGGCAGGCCCAGGGCAGGTACGAGAAAGTCGGCACGCCAAGAGTGGCGGTCATGAAAACGCCGGCCAGGGTCCAGGGGACGATGGGCTCGACCACGGTGATGGCGTCCTCCATGGTGCGGGAAAGGTTCTTCGGCTGGAGGCCGCGCTTCAGGTAGTCTTTCTTGAACATGTCGCCGATAAGGAAATACGAGACAGAGGCGTTCCCGGTGGCGACGATGGAGACTATGCCGGAAATCATGGTCATGCGGATGAGTTGTCCGGTGCGCTGAATATTACTCGTCAGGCGGGGCATGATGACGTCGAGGGATCGGGTCACCGAGAGCGCGCCGACAAAGGAGAACGAGCAGACCGTTATCATGAATGTGCTCATCATCGAATTCATGCCGCCACGCTGAAGCAGCCGCGTAATATCCGGGATAAGCGCGTCGACGGCCACGCCCTTTCCCGCCGCCATTTCCATGGTGAAGCCGGTGATGGCGCTGTCCGCGCAGTCGATGATGCCGAAGCCCTGGAAAGCGAGGGCGTTCAGGACAGCGGCGAAGGCGGATATGAACATGACGGGAATTGTCGGCTTTTTCGTCACCGACCCGTAGATGACGATGGCGGGCGGCACGAGGAGCAGGAGGCCATACGGCATGTGAAGGGTGAAAATCGCGTCCAGTCCGGCCAGCGTTTCCTGGACGCTGCCGATGGTCACGCCGCCCGAGGCGGAGAACGACATGCCGGCGAGGGTATAGACAACGCAACAGATGACAAACCCGGGCACCGTCGTGTACAGCATATGGCCGATATGCTTGTAGAGGTTCGTGCCGGCGGCGATGGCGGCGAGATTGGTACTGTCGGACAGGGGCGACATCTTGTCCCCGAAATAGGCGCCGGAAACGACCGCGCCGGCGACGGCCGGGAGCGGCGCTCCCATACTGACGGCGACGCCCATCATGGCGGCGCCCACCGTGCCGGCCGATCCCCAGGAAGTCCCGGTGCTGACGGAAATGGCCACGGTGACGAGAAACGCGGTCAGGACGATATACTGCGGGCTGATAATTTCCAGTCCCAGATAAACCATGTAGGGAATGGTGCCGCCTACCATCCAGCAGCCTATGAGCACGCCGACGGCGAAGAGGATGAAAATAGCCGGGAGCGCCCGGCCCATGCGTTCGGAAATGGATCTGAGAATTTCCTCCCAGGTGTGGCCAAGGGCGAGGGCGACGACGGTGGCGAACGTCGCCGACACCAGGAGCAGCGATTCAATTCGTAAACCGAACCCGACAATGCCTCCGACCAGGACCACAATCATGAACACAGGAGCGAGAAGGGCTATCCGCAGGCTGGGCAGAGGATGGGACTTTTCCTTGATTTCCATGGTTTATTCCCCTCGAAAAAACGGCAGGAACGACTCGATATCTGTTCGAAGTCGTTCTATAACCTTGTCTCGCCGCCGTATACTTCGTCAAATAGCCTCTCGGCGTATTTTCCGCCAAAATTACCGGGCAAAAAATAAGCCGGCCGGCCATTTTTCCTCTTCTACGACGACGATTCGAAGTTAGAGAACAACTTCTCGACAATTTCGGTACTACGGGATAAGCGTCAGGGAATCGAAAGCCTGCTCGAGATCGGCGATGAGGCTGTCCGCGCTTTCGAGCCCGCAGTGCATGCGGATAAGGCCCCGGTCGAGCCGAAGAAAGTCCAGTTCCTCCTGAGCGGCCGTGTACACCGGAACAAGGGCCAGGCTTTCAAAGCCGCCCCAAGAGCATCCCTTGGCGAACAGCTTCAGCTTGTTGACAAAGGCGGGGCCATTTTCAGGAGCGCCCTTCAGGACAAAACTGAGAAGGCCGCTGGAACCGCTCTGCTGGCGTTGTATCAGTTCGTACTGCGGGTGGGACTGGAGACCCGGATAAAAGACCTTTGCCACCTTGTCGTGATCCTGGAGAAAGCGGGCCACCGTCATGGCTGTTTCCTGATGGCGCCGGAGCCTCACGTCGAGGGTGCGCATGCCCCGAATGACCAGCCATGCCTCCATGGGACCGATGACGGCGCCAAGCCACTCCCGGAGAGTCGATTTGATTCGGTGTATCAACTCCACATCATTCGAGACAAGGACGCCGCCCATCAAATCGCTGTGCCCGCCGAGATACTTGGTCAGCGTGTGCATGACGATGTCGATACCGAAGTCGAGCGGTTTCTGAAACAGGGGTGTGCAATAGGTGTTGTCGATATAGGTCTTGACGCCGCGCCGTTTGGCAACGGCGGCGACGGCGGCGAGGTCGACCACGGAAAAGACGAATGTGGCCGGGCTTTCAAGAATGATAAGGGCGGTATCCGGTGTTATTGCTTTGTCGATTTCCTCCACCGAGTCGCCGCCCACATAGGTGACGCTCATATTGAGGCACGGGACGCAGTAGCCGTTCAGGAACCGTTTCACCGGCTGGTACACATCCCGCATACAGAGTACATGACTGCCCGCCTTGCAGGTGGCGAGTATTGCCGCGGAGGCGGCTGCCATCCCGGACGAGAACAGGGCACCCTCGGCACCGCCCTCGAGGCGGGCAATCTTCCGCTCCGCAATCACCGTGGTCGGGTTCGACGCCCGTCCGTAATAGAACTGTTTGCCGTCCAGCGGGTCGACATTGAAGTAGTCCTCGACGGTGTCGAAGACATGGAGTGAAGTCATGAAAACAGGCGGGACAAGGGCGCCCAGATAGTTTTTCGGCTCTTCGCCAAAATGGGTGAGCGCCAGGATATCGTCGTCGGTGGGCATGCCGGATGCCTCCCTTCTCTTCAAGAGGGTACAATGGCTTCACAATGCGGTTTATGGGCATTTCTCGTGACTCACTGACGTGGCGGTAGCGGCCGGCGTCAGTGCATGATCGCTTCAAAGGAAAATATGCGGCGTAAGGAACGCGGTATCGCGTGCAACCGGAGGTGTCTCTCTGTAATCAAACTGCCTAATGGTTCTGTGGCTGGGTGGTTGGACCACTCAGTGTACTATACATTCATAATTGCCATAGTCAAGTCGGTTCAATAAAAATTGTGGTGATATTTTGTTGTCGGGAGGCTGGCGTACAGCTATACCAAAGCCACTTGGACTTTCGGGGGTATATATCCCAAAACCGAAGCGCGCATGGAAGTGTGGTGGAAAAAGCCGAATTTTCAGCGCGCTTAGGTGTACGGTGAGGATGGCACCATACTGAAAAGTATATGCGCGATCAGCGGCAGTCGGGTTGAACCACGACAGAAAATTGCGATTGGCCAACAAAACAGCAAGATGGATGAAAACCGCGTCCAGCCGTTCTATAGAATACAACCTCGGTGAGAGAGAACCGCATGTCCGTATCCCGTTACGACGTCGACCGCATTGAAAAAGCCGTTGACTACATGGAGAACCACTTGTCCGAAGCGCCGGACATCGCGGCGGTGGCCCGGGCGGCGCATTGCTCGAAATACCATTTCCACCGCATTTTTTCCGCAGCGGTGGGACTGACCGTTCACGACTACCTGGTTCGTCGGAGGCTGACGGAAGCGGCGCGGGAACTCACGGCCGGCCGCAGGCCGATACTCCACATCGCCCTCGCCGCCGGTTACGGCAGCCAGCAGGCCTTCACCGACGCCTTCACGGCGATGTATAAAAAACCGCCGAACCGGTTCAGGCGCGAGGCATCGTTCTACCCGCTCCAGTTGCCGCTCAGGCTGAACGGCGACTTTGCGGCACTGCGGGACGGCTCCGGGCCGTGGCGGGCCGTTCCGGCCGGCCCGGCCGACACCCCCGGCTGGATGGACCTGGTGCGGCTGGTCGTCAACGGGTTTCCGAACCTCCAGGAAGACGAGTACGCCCGGTCCCTCCGGGACGCCATCCGGAACGGCCAGGCCTATATCATGCGGGACGGTTCGACCGCCGCCGGCGTCCTCATGGTCTGCCGCGAAGCAGGCAGCATCGACTTTATGGGCATTCACCCGTTCTACAGAAATACCGGCATTGCCGCCGCCCTTGTGGATCAGGCCGACCAGATATTCCATCGGGATCGGCGGGAAATCAGCATCACCACTTTCCGGGCCGGCGACAAGGCCGACACCGGCCAACGCGACACCTACGCAAGCCTCGGCTTCAAGGAAGCGGATCTCCTCACCGAGTTCGGCTACCCGACACAACGTTTTGTCCTCAAGCGAAAAGGAAAAAAGAGAAAACGATGACCGCCACAACGTCTGAAACCGCGTCCGCTCCGGACAGTCCGCTGTCCGTCCCCGTCACCCCGCTGTCCCTTCTCCGCTTCGCCTTCCCGACCATGTTCATGATGGTGTTTTACGGCCTCTACACCATCGTCGACACCATTTCGTGTCCCGTTTCGTCAACACGAACGCCCTCTCCGCCATGAACATCGTCACACCGGCCATCAACATCATCGTCGGCCTCGGCGCCATGCTGGCGGCGGGCGGCACCGCCATCATCGGCCGGAAGCTGGGCGCGGGCAGTGCGACGGAGGCGCGGAGCGACCTGACCCAACTCACCCTGACGGGCGCCGTTCTCGGCTTCGTCATCGCCGTGGCCGGCACGCTCTTCTTGGACGATATCATCCTCGGACTCGGCGCCAGCGACATCCTCCAGCCCTACGCCCGCGACTACCTGTCCATTCTCCTCCTCTTCACCCCGGCGAGTATGGTGCAGGTACTGTTTTCGATGTTCTTCATCGCCGCCGGCCGGCCCGGCCTCGGCATGGTCGTCGGCGTCCTCGGCGGTGTCGTGAACGCGGTTTCGACTACCTGTTCATCGTCGAACTCCACATGGGCATCGCCGGCGCCGCCGTGGCCACCGGCATGGGCTATATGGTGCCGGCACTGATCGGCCTGGTGTTTTTCTTCCGGAACCGGGACGGCGCCCTCCATTTCGGCGCCATGCGGTTCAGCCTCGCCGTCCTTGGTGAAAGCTGCTACAACGGATCGTCCGAGATGGTCAGCCAGTTGTCCGCCGCCGTCACCACCTTTTTCTTCAACGCCGTCATGCTCCGGATCCTGGCCGAGGACGGCGTTGCCGCCATTACCATCATGATCTATTCCCAGTTCCTCCTGACCACCCTATTTATCGGGTTTTCCATGGGAGTGGCGCCGATTGTCAGCTTCAACTACGGGAGTGGCGACCGGGACCGGCTCCGGACCCTCCGGCGGTTGTGCTACACCATCGTCGCCGTCATGTCCGTCGTCATCTTCACGACCGTGGCGGTCGGGAGCCCGTTCCTCCTCGACCTGTTTTCGCCGCGCGGCACCGCCGTCTTCGCCGCTGCGGAAAACGGATTCTCATTTTTTCAATACAGCTTTCTTCTTTGCGGCATCAATATCTTCACCTCCGCCTTCTTCACCGCTTTGTCGAACGGCCTGGTTGCGGCGATTAGCTCTTCTTCCCGCACCTTTATTTTTATCATGATTGGCCTGATGCTCCTGCCGGATCTCCTCGGCGTCAACGGCGTGTGGCTCACCGTGCCGCTGGCGGAACTGATCAGCTTTGTTCTCTCCCTTGTCATGCTCGTATCCAACCGGAGACGTTACGGCTATTGACTGTATCACTGACCGGTGCCACGAAAAAAGCGACTCCGACGATTCGGAGTCGCTTTTTTTGGGAAGTATCGCCGTGTGTACGTACTGCGACCGCGAGTAGGTTTAGTGCGGTCAAAAACCGTCGTCGCTGTCCAATGGGATCACGTCGTTGGCGTTCACCGTCATCGCCGGTTCCGTCCGTAGCGCCGGTCGCGGCGGCGGCGGCGGAAGCTGCCTGGTGACGGTCCGCATCACCGGCCGCGAGGCCGGCGCGGCGGCACGGCCGGCGGCGGCACCGTATCCGGAAGTGTGTCCGGCGCCGCTCCGGGGCGGAATTTTGGCGCCGCGTCCCTCTATGAGGGTGACCAGCCTGAGGACGGTGTCATTGAGGCCGTGGGTCTGTTCGGCCAGGCCGCCGGCGGCGTCGGCCGACTGCATCGACATCTTGGCGATGTGCTGGGTGGCGGCGTCTAGGCGGGCCATGGCCTGGTTGATCTGGTTGACGCCGTCGGCCTGGTCCTGGGTCGCTTCGGCAATGTTCCCGATAAGGGTGCCGATGGACTCCGATCCTTCCCGAATCGCCTCGAACTCGGCCTCGAGCCGCTCCGCCACCCTGGCTCCGTTCTGCACGCTCTCCACCGTCGACTGAATAAGAGATCCGGTATCCCGGGCGGCGGTGGCGGACCGGCCGGCCAAATTCCGCACTTCGTCCGCGACCACGGCAAAGCCCTTCCCGGCCTCGCCGGCCCGGGCCGCCTCCACCGCCGCGTTGAGGGCGAGGAGGTTAGTCTGGAAGGCGATGGCTTCGATTGTTTTAATGATGTTCGATATTTCGTCCGACTTGTTACTGATGTCCTCCATGGCGGCGGCCATTTCCTTCATCGCCTCGCCTTCCCGGCGGACGCGATCCACCGTCTCCGCCGTGATGGACCTGGTCTCGGTGGCGTGTTCGGCGTTCCGGCTGGTGACGCTGGCCATTTCCTCGAGGGCGGCGCCGGTCTGTTCCAGGGTGGCGGTCTGGCTGGCGGTGCTTTCGGCCAGGGACGACGACGTGCTCGACAGGGACGTCCCGGAATCCTCGACCCCTTCCGACGCATTCCGCAGTTCCCGGATAATCCGTTTCACCGGCCGGGTGATGGACGTGGTTATGAGGGTGGCGAGAAGGATACCGGCGATGCCGGCGAGGATGGCCAGGGTGGACGAACTGGCGAGGGCGTTCCTGACCTGGCGGGTGGTGATGTGGGAACTGTCGGCGATACTCGACATGCCGTCGGCGGACAGCCCTTCGGCGGTGCGGAGAAGATCCGCGTACACCCGCTGGCGGGTGGCGACCGCCGTGTTCATCGCCACCGTCCGGGCATGGATGGAATCGACATAGCTGTTCCATTGGCCGATGTTCTCGAGGAGGGCGTTGCAGCGGGCTATCCAGATTTCCAGTTTGGTGCCGGCGCGCATGCCTTCGATACTTTTCTGGATTGCCGCCATCATCTCCCTGGCCTCGTTGTAGAGGATGGTCTGGCGTTCCTGATCCCGGGAGGCCTGGAGTTCGAACATCTTCCGCCTGGCATCGCCGACGGCGGCGACAATGCCGATGCCGGCGTCGTAGCGGTCGAAGCGGCGGGTGAGGGCGGGGCCGTCCAGCCGGTCCGTTTCGGCGGCGGCGAGGGCGCGGTAGTGGCGGAAATAATCGACGATGAGTTCGCCCACGCGCTCCCCGGCCTCGGTCATCCCGGCATAAAGCGGCGTCAATTTCGACGCGTGTTCGTGGACTTCCCGGCAGGCGTCCCGGTACTGGCCGATGGCATCGCCAAGAGTGGCGGCGGACCGGGACAGGAGCGGCAGGTGACGGCCGTATTGGTTAATCAAATCCTGCATCTGACGCTGGGCCGCGACCATGTCGTCGATGACGGAGACGGCGGCGTCGACCGCTTCCGCCGCCTGGATCTGCGGCACAAAAGCGTCGGACTGGAGCTCGGCTTGGAGCTTGGTGGCTGAATTGAGGTAGATGTTCGCGGTGGCGATGATGATGGAGAAGAGGATCATGATAATGAATCCCCCCATCAATTTGGTACGCAGGCTCATATGGCTCCCATCCTGAGGACAAGAATGAACCGGTTCGGCAATACTAAACAGGTTCAAACAAATAAACGATGCCGCTTTTCACAATGAAAGGCGGCAACCGTGAGTATTAATAGATAAAAAGAACCTGTCAATTATGGTATCTACGAGATATCAAGTCTCCGGATTGAAGCGTAGCTGGTAGAAAAAGTCAATGATTTTTCGCCCATACCGATGATTATATTTTATGGATACCCCGTATATCCATATATTCGGCGAATTTTTCCTGTCGTTGGCAGTATCGCCGAGTCCGCCTCTTCTTAACGGCCAAGGATGGAATTAAACAGTTTACGTGCTTCGCGGACCGGGGTGAAACCGGTGACCGGTTCCCGTTCCCACTCCTCGCCCGGCGTCTCGTCCACGGCCGCCGGTTCTTCGACCGGCTTTTTCCTGTTCCGGAACAGTTTGGGTGAAAGGGCGGGCGGCCCGCTGTCCGAATCCGCCGACGCTACCGCTTTTTCCGTCGCCGTCTCATTCGCGGCGGCGTCCTTCCCGGACGTTGCCGCCGCGCCTTTCGCGGCCGCTCCTGGCAGGGAATCGGACTGCTTCTTGCCGGCCGCCATTGCCTCCGCCGCTTTCTTCATGGCCGGATCGTCCGACTCGTCCCGCGCCTTCACCACCGGCCGTTCGACCCGGTAGCCGCGCCGCTCGAGTTCGGCCAGTTCCTCCTCGTCGAACAGGCCCGGCGGCAGGGGGATGTTGGTCTTCGGCGGAATCCGGATTGATTCGACCTGACCGGCCTGAAGCTTTCCGTCGCCCGTGGTTGCACCGACCGCTCCGGCCGCTCCGCTGGCGGCAGGCTTGGTGGCGGCGGCGAGTCGGCGCGGCGCTTTGCCGGCGGCAGGACGGACGCCGCTGGCCGGCACGACGATAAGGTCCGAGTCCTCGTCCCGGACAATAGCCTTCGGCCTGGTGATGGTGGGCTGGAAGTCGGTAATACTCCCTTTCCTGGCCTGGACCGGGGCCTCGGGCAGGACGTAGAGTCGGGCCTCGTCCGGGCGCGGCGCCTGGCTTGCGGCCTTCTCGGCGC
>JAJBTL010000104.1 GCA_020860865.1 Planctomycetota bacterium
CGTTGTCCGCGTTCTGCCGGGTCATGGACGCCATTTCCTCGAGGGCGGACGACGTCTCTTCCAGGCTGGCGGCCTGGGAGTTGGAGCCTTCGGCCAGGTCCTGGGACGAGGAGGCAATCTGGACAGCGGCGTCGTTGACCTGACTGGAACTGTCGTTCAGGCTCCGGATCATCTGGCGGAGTTGTTTCAGTATGCCGCCGACGGTGAGGAACATGAGGACGAGGGCGATGGCGAGGCCGGCCAGGCTGCCGATACTGATGATGTACGTGAGCCGGGCGGTCAGTTGGCGGCCGCCGGCGATGTCCTCGTCCATCCCCTCCATGGCCCGACGGATAACGTCGACGATGAAGGCGCTCAGTTCGCTCCGGGCGGCGCTGCCGGCGCCGCCGAGGAGTTGGTTGGCCTTGACATTGGAGCTTTGCCGGACAAGCGCGCGGATGCGGTCGAAGGCCGGCTTGCCGGTGTTCTGGAGCTTCTGCCTGATGGCGGCGGCCATGGAGCCGCCCTGGCCGGGAAGGCCGGTGGCGATGTCGTCGATGAGTTTAATCGACTGATCGAGAAGGGCGGCGGCGTCCTTTTCCAAGGCGTCGATGCGGGCCGGATCGGTTGCCGGTATGTATTCCCGGACCAGCATGCGGTACCGGAGGAGGTCGTTCCGGGTCTTGTTGGCGTTGATGTTCCATTTCCTGACATCGGCGCCATTCAAGAAGCGGGCGAGCATTTCGACATCATGGTCGACCCCGTCCCAGAAGGCCTGGTCCCCATTGTTCTGCCGTTCCGCCTTGGCGTTGGAGTTTTCAAACGACAGTTCGGCAATGTCCCGGGTGACCTTGGCATAAGCGGCGTAGAGGTCGCGGACCTTCTGGACATTGGCTTCGCGGGCCGGCGTCACCGGTTTCGGGAAGTTGTCGTAGTAGGTGGCGAGTTCGGTCTGCATGAGATCGTCGAAACGTTTCATGTCGGTGTCGATCATTTTCCGCATGTCGTTTTCGTCCAGGGACTGGATGATGACATTCGTCAGGTTCCAGCGTTCGAGGTTTATCCGCTCCATAACGTTCAGGCTGACGGTGCGCCGGGCCTGCTGGCCGAGCTGGGCCATGGCGCCGGCGAGGCGGTTGACGCCGTAGAGGCCGAGGACGCCGATAACGACGGCCAGGACCAGCATGATGGCGAATATACAGTAAAGTTTCCGGGACATGGACCAACGCATGGGAGTTCTACAATTCAGGAAGCCATCCGGCGGCCGGATGGCTGTGTAAAGAAAGTGTTCTAAAAATCGTCTCATCGCGCCATACTTCGTCAAAAATGGCTCTCGGGACATTTTTTGGCCAAAACTACCGGCCAAAAAGCCGACCCTGCCACCATTTTTTCCTCGTCTGGCACGACGATCCGAATTTTATAACACTTTCTAAGGGGCTGACCCGACAGAGGCCAGGGCAATTTGTCCTGGAAAGTATAGCGCTGAATCGATGAAACGAAAGCGGATTTTTTGCCGAATTGTTATATTATTAAAGATACCTTATACCGCCGATCGGTGATGAATCGGCTAAATTTTCACGTCACATTTAACCTCGGTTTCCTTTATATTCGGTTGCCGAACAGCACGGATTACGTCGACGGATAATGCGGAGCACAGCTTTCAGGCAATGCCTTTCTTCTTCAGGGCGTCGCGGAGCCGTTCCAACGCCTGGACAAGCGTCGCGGTCGGACAGGCGAGATTGATCCGTTCGAACCCTTCGCCGGCTGTGCCAAAGATATAGCCTTCGTCCAGGAACAAGAGGGCTTCATTAATAATAAACGACTCGAGCGCCTTGTGGTCGAGGCCGAGGGCGCGGCAATCCCACCACTGGAGATAGGTGCCTTCGAGGGGATGGACGAATATCTTTGGTATATGGGTTTTCATAAAGTCTTCGACCACCCGGCGATTGCTGTCGAGGATGACGATGAGTTCGTCCAGCCACGGTTCGCAGCGGGTGTAGGCGATTTCGCAGGCTTTGTAGCCGAGAACGTTGCAACTGAAGAAGCCGGTTTTCGCCAGTTCGTGACGGAAGCGGTGGCGGAGTTCCGGGTTTTTGATAATGATATTGGACGTTTGCATGCCGGCGAGGTTGAAGGTCTTGCTGGGGGCGGTGCAGACAATGGCGCTGTCGGCGAATTCCGGGGAAATGGTCGAATAGACGATGTGTTTTTTTCCCGGCATTATCAGGTCGAAATGGATTTCGTCCGACACGACCTGAACGCCGTTCTCCATGCAGATGGCGCCGAGGCGTTCGATTTCGTCCCGGTCCCAAACCCGGCCGACCGGGTTGTGGGGATTGCAGAAGATGAGGAGGGTGTTTTTCGGATCAGCCGCCTTCTTTTCCAGATCCGCGAAGTCGATACAATAGCGCCCATCCCGAACCACCATGTCACTGGTGACGATGGACCGGCCGTTCTTTTCCACCGCCATGAAAAACGGGTAGTACACCGGCGTCAGGAGGATGACGCCGTCGCCGGGCTTCGTCAATGCCTTCACCGCCGTGAACAGGGCCGGAACGACGCCGGCGCATTCGACAATCCATTCCGCCTCGATGTCCCAGTCGTGGCGCCGCTTCATCCAGCCGCATACCGCCGCGTCGTACTCCGGCGTGGCGACGGCGTAGCCGAGGACGACGTTGTCCAGGTAGTCCTTGAGGCCCTCGATAATCTCCGGCGGTTCCCGGGGTTCCATATCGGCGACGGAAAACGGGACGACGCCGTCCGGGACATTCGGGTTCAAGTCCCGCATGCCCTGCCATTTGGACGAACCGAGAAGCGTGCGGTCGATACTGGTGGTGAAGTCGTACATGAGAGTAATCTCCTTCTGATGGCACGGATCGCAACACTCGAGTATACAGCTTCACGCCGGCCAACGCATGACCCATTAAAAAACCCCCGGCCGTAACCGGGGGTTTTCTGTGTATAACAGTTTTTTTCCGAAAAACCGTTACCGCGCCAGGACGGCGATGCGGGACACCAGTTCCTTCCCGAACACCTTTTCGAAATCGGCATAGACGCCGGCGCAACGTTGACGCATTTCGTCCGTGTCGACCTCGTTCACCACCATACCGGCCTGGACGAGTTTGTCCCGGAGTTCCGCATCCATGCCGTTGACCATGGCCCGGTGGCGGATGGCGAATTCGCGGGCGCAGTCCATGATTGTCTCCCGGATGTCGTTCGGCAGCATCCGCCAGGTCCGGAGGGACATGATGAACGGACAGCATTCGTACTTGTGGCTGCTGAGGGACAGGTATTTCTGCACTTCGTACAGCTTGGAAAAGTAGATGTTCGTCAGCGGGTTTTCCTGGCCGTCGAACAGGTCCGCCTTGAGCGCTTCGTGGAGCTTACTGAAGGCGAGCGGCGTCGGTTCGGCGCCAAGGGCCTTGAAGATGGCGATGGTGAGGGCGTCCTCCGGCGTACGTATCCGCATGTCCCGCATGTCGGCCGAAGTGGTGACGGGCTGGCGGTTATTCGTGATGTGGCGGAAGCCGTTGTCCCAGTAGGCGAGGATCTTCATGTTTTTCCGCTCGAGCGGCTTGGCCAGTTCGGCGCCGATGTCGCCGTCGAGGACCGTGTAGGCGTGCTCCGGCGAGGAAAATAGGAACGGCAGGCCGAGGACATTGAGCTTTTCAATATAGGCGGCAACCGGGCCCTGGGAATTGATGGCGAGGTCGAGCTTCCCGAGCATGAGGGATTCGGCCATCTGGCTGTCGGACCCGAGGGATTCCGAGTGGTGAATCTCAATGTCCACCCGCCCGGCCGTCCGCTCCTTGACCGCGTCGGCGAACTCCTTGGCGACGATGTGACGGGGGTTGTCCGGCGCCGCGCCGTGCCCGAGGCGGAGATAAAATTCGGCGGCGGCGGCGCTGCTCAGGCCGGAGACGATCAGCCCGATCAAGGCGGCGATGCAAATGAGGAATTTACCCATTGGTGCTCCCTTCCTTAAAATCCGCGGACGCGATTGACTCAGTCCATGTGGGAACCGCCGTTGATGTCGATTTCTTCGCCGGTGATATAACTCGCTTCCCGCGAGGCCAGGAAGAGGATGGCGGCGGCGACTTCGCCGGTCTCGCCCGGACGGCCCATCGGGATGCCGTCGATGACCTTGGCCGCCGCTTCCTTGTCCAGGGACTTCCAGATTTCCGTGTTGATAAGGCCGGGGCAGACGCTGTTTATCGTGATGCCTTCGGCGGATATTTCCCGGGACAGATTTTTCGCAAAGCCGAGGACGGCCGCCTTCGACGCCGAGTAATGGGCGCCGCCGAACACGCCGCCGCCGCGCTTCGCCGACACCGAGGACAGGTTGACGATGCGGCCGTAGCCGGCCTTCCGCATCGGCTTCATGCAGGCCTGGGTGCAGAGGATGAGGCCGTAGACATTGACCTCGAAGATGCGCCGCATGTCGTCAATCGTCATGTCCTCGACCGTGACCTTCTGGGATATGCCGGCGTTGTTGACGAGGACGTCCAGCCGGCCCCATTTGTCAAGGACGGCGGCGACCATCTTCTCGTTCGATTCCTTGTCCGTGACATTCAGGGTGACGCCCATGGCGGTGCCGCCGGCCGCTTCGATTTCCTCGACCGTACCCTTGATGCCGGCTTCGTTCATGTCAGCCACGACAACCCGGGCGCCCTGCTTCGCGAAGGCGACGGCGATGGCCTTGCCGATGCCCTTCGGGGAACCGCTGCCGGTGACGCCGACGACCTGATCGGTAAATTCAAACACGTTCTTCTCCTTGATGGAATTCGGTTGGTGTAGTTTTAGAAAATTCTCAAAGTTTACTTATGGCCGACTTTTCTACGTCAGCGCCAGCGACAGGAACGGCACATAGGTGACGAGGGCGAGGACGGTGATGGCGGCTATGATAAGCGGCATGACCGCCCGGGATATGGTCTTTATGTCAATTTTCGCTATGCCGCAGGCGACGAAGAGGTTAACCCCGACGGGCGGCGTCACCAGGCCGATGGCGAGGTTGACGACCATGACCGTGCCAAAGTGGACAATGTCAATGTTAAGGGCATTGGCGACCGGCGCGAACAGCGGCGTAAAGATGAACAGGGCCGATGTCGAGTCGAGGAAGCAGCCGGCGATAAGGAGGACGACATTGACGATAAGAAAGAAGATAATGAAGTTGCCGCCGGTGAACTCGATAAGGGAGGTACTGATGGCGACGTCAATCCTGGCCCGGGTGAGAATATAGGCGAACAGGCTGGCGGCGGCTGTAATGAACATGACAGTGGCGGTGACGGACGCCGAGTCGATGAGGATGGCGTAAAGGTCTTTCGCCTTCACCGTCCGGTAGATAAACATGCCGACGGCCAGGCCGTACACCGCCGACACCGCCGCCGCCTCCGTCGGCGTAAAGATGCCGCCGTAGATGCCGCCGAGGATGATGACCGGCATGAGGAGGCCCCAGAAGGCGTCCTTGAACGCCCGCCATTTCGTCGCCATATCGGTTTTCGGCAGCACTTTGAGATCGTACTTCCGGCCGATCCACAGGGCGGTGACGATGAGGGCGGCGCCCATCATAAGGCCGGGGATGATGCCGGCGATGAACAGGGTGCCGATGGAGGCGTCGGCGATGGAGCCGTAGACGACAAAGGTGATGGACGGCGGGATGATGACGCCGATGGCGCCGCCGGTGGCCATAAGGGCGGCGGAGAAGGCCGGGTTGTAGCCGGCCTTGATCATCGCCGGAATCATGATAAGGCCGAGGGCGGCCACCGTGGCCGGGCCGGACCCGGAGATGGCGGCGAAGAAGCAGGAGACGAGGATGCAGACGAGGGCGACGCCACCCTTGATGTGGCCGACAAGATCCTCGGCCAGGTCGATAAGCCGTTTGGAAATGCCGGCCCGCTCCATGATGTTGCCGCCAAGAATAAAGAACGGGATGGCGAGAAGCACGAACTTGCTGGTCGACGCCGAGACGATACGCGGCAGGGCGGCCATGACGGCGTCAAGCGGCTTGCCGGCGCCCTGGACCAGCATCGTCATCAGGCTGGAACTGCCGAGGCAGATGGCGATGGGGGTACCGAGAAACAGAAGGGCGGCGAACGAGGCGAACAGGACGAAAAGAAGCATCGGTTACACCGCCTTTCCTTTGATGGTTTTAACGAGGATCTGAAGAAAACGAAGCGTGATGAAAAAGGCGCCAAACGGAACAAACGCCCCGAAAATCCATTCCGGCCACTGCATGCCTGCCGTTATCTGCCGGCGCTCGTACTGGCTGATGGTCATGAGGAGGCCGTAGTAGCAGAGGAGCCCGGAGAAGGCGACGGCGAACAGGTAGCCGATGGACTTCATGACCTTCCGGACGGCGGGCGGCATCGCGTCACTGACGAGGGTGAACCCGAGATGCGCTCCCCGCTTCGCCGCGATGGCGGCACCCATGAGGGACAGGAGGACAAAGAGGTAGGTGGTAATTTCCTCCGAAAACGAGAACGACGCCTTGAAGACATAGCGGGCGAGGATGTTCGCGAAGGTGAGGAGGGTCATGACCGCGAGGCAGGCGGCGGACAGGTATTCTTCAATATTCCCCAAAAACTTGTTCATGTGAATCCCTCCCCTATTCCAGGCCGAACGCGCTGCATGCCTCGGCGCCGTACTTGTTCCGAAGATAGCCCTGAAGATCGGCGACCACCGCCTTGAACGCCGACAGTTCCTCAGGCGTCAGGTGCGTGACCTGCATGCCGGCGGCGACAAACTTTTCCTCAATCTCCTGCTCTTCCCGCTCCACCAGTTGCCGTCCCCATTCGCAGGCCTCGAGGGCCTTTTCGTGGAGAAGCGCCTGCGTCGCCGGGCTGAACCGTTCGAAAATGGCTTCGTTGGCGACGAACAGGTAGTTTTCGTAGGTGTAGTTCCACACCGTCATGTATTTCTGGATTTCATTGACCTTGGCCGAATTGGTGACGCTGAAGCCGTTTTCCTGGCCGTCGATGGTGCCCTGCTGGATGGCGGTGAAGGCTTCGCTCCAGCTCATCGCCACCGGATCGCCGCCGAAGGCCCTGAAGGTGCGGATGAAGATTTCGCCGCCCGGAACGCGGATTTTCAGGCCGGCGACATCTTCCGGACGCCTGATTTCCCGGCGGCTGTTGGTGATTTGGCGGAGGCCGTTGTGGCAGGAACCGAGGTAGACAAAGCCCTGATCCCGGAGGACCCGGCGGTAGTGTTCGCCGCCGCTCCCGTCGATGATGCGCCGGGCGTGCTGGTAGTCGTCGAAGACCCACGGTATGGTGCCGACAAGGAGGCGTTCGTCCATGACGGACATGGTCGAGGAAGCATAGGCGGCCAGATCGACGGCGCCGACCGCCACCATCTCGATGCCTTTGGTGGCGTTGCCGCCGGCGAGCTGATCGTTCGGGAATACGGAAATAACGATGCGCCCGTCCGACGCCTCTTTGACCATTCTGGCGAAATAATTGGCGACTTTGGTATCGGTGGCGATGTCGGTGCCGTTGACGGACATGGCCAGGTCGAGTTTTTCGTAGCGGGGCGCGTCGCCCTGCCCGGCGTTGGCGACGCGGATCGTCGCCGTCACTATCAAGGCCAGTAAGGTAAGGCCGGTGAGATAACTCTTCTTCATCCTTTCCCTCCTTTTTCACAAGCCCATGCCGCCGGCCGTGGCGAACGGCATGGGGTCGAACTAAACGGGATACCACAGGGGATTCGAGTATGCGTCTGTTTCAAAGAAGGGATCAGGTACCGGCACAAGGAAGAGGGTGAAAGACGCAGCCGGGCGGCGAAGAAGAAGGAGGATACAGCCGGAGAAGAAGGTGGCCGCCCGTTATGAGTGTAATGGGTATACCATGATTAATGAAATTTTGCCACGTGGCGCGAGGCACTCCCGGATGGTCAGGGACAAAAACGGCCATTATTCAGGAGGCGAGGAGCCGCTTGGCCTGCTGGACGATATTTTCGGCAGTGATGCCGTTCTGGGCCAGAAGGCGTTCGTACGGCGCCGACTCGCCGAACTGGTCGCGGACGCCGATGCGGTGCACCCGGCCGCGGCCCATTTCGGCAACCACTTCGCAGACGGCGCTGCCGAGGCCGTTCAGGATGTTGTGATCTTCGACCGTGATGATTTTCCCGGTGCGGTCAATGCAGTCTCTGACCGCGTCGTTGTCGAGGGGCTTGATGGTGTGCATATCGAGGAGGCGGACGCCGATACCCTGGGCGCTGAGTTCCTTGGCCGCTTCGAGGGCGATGCAGACGGTGTCGCCGTTGGCGATAATGGAAATGTCCGAGCCGTCCTGAATCATGTGGGCCTTGCCGATGGTGAACTCGACATTTTCGTCGTAGATGACCGGGATGGCGTCCCGGGTGAACCGGAGGTAGACCGGGCCGTTGAGGGCGGCGGCGGCGGCGACGAGCTTCCGGGTCGCGTTATAATCCGCACCCATGATGACAGTCATGTTCGGGATGGTACGCATGACGCCCATATCCTCGATGCCCTGGTGGCTGGCGCCGTCGTTGGCCGGGGTCAGGCCGCCGTGGGAGCAGGCGATTTTGACATTGAGCTTCGGATAACAGACTTCCTGGCGGATCTGTTCGCCCATGCGGAGCGAGCCGAAAACGGCATAGGTGGCGACAAAGGGAATTTTCCCGGTGGTGGCGAGGCCGGCGGCGACACCGGCGGCGTTCTGTTCGGCAATGCCGACGTTGACGTACTGCCCGGGGAACTTCTTCTTGAAATTACCGGTCTTGCACGATTTCCCGATATCGATGTCGACGACGTAGATGTCCTTGTTCTTCTCGCCAAGGGCGACAATTTCATCGCCGAAAGCATCGCGGGTGGTTTTCCGTAGCGTAGTCATTAGTTGAGCCCCTTTTCCACATCGGCCATGGCGGTGGCGAACTGTTCGTCGTTCGGCGCCATCCCGTGCCATTCGGCCACGTCTTCCATAAATGAAACCCCGCGTCCCTTGAGCGTCTTCGCCATGATGCATTTCGGCCGGCCATTGGCGGAGCGGCTGCGGATAAGGTCGAAGGCGGCGAGGATTTGGTCCATGTCGTGGCCGTCGATGGAGAAGACCTCGAACCCGAACGCTTCGAACTTCTTCCCGAGATCCCGGGTCGGCATGATGTCGTCGCAGGAGCCGTCGCACTGGAGGCCGTTGTCGTCGATGATGACGACGAGGTTGTCGAGGTTGTATTTGCTGGCGGTCTGGGCCGCTTCCCAAATCTGCCCTTCCTGGGCTTCGCCGTCGCCGACCATGATAAAGACCCGGTACGGGAGGTTGTCCCGCTTGCCGGCGATGGCCATGCCGACGCCGCAGGACAGGCCCTGACCGAGGGAGCCGGTGGAGATGTCGATGCCCGGGCACTTCTTCATGTCCGGATGACCCTGAAGGATTGAGCCTTCGGAACGGAGGGTATGGATGATTTCGAAATCGAAATAGCCTTTCAGGGCCAAGGCGCCGTAGAGAACCGGGCAGGCATGGCCTTTCGACAGGATAAAGCGGTCGCGGCTTTCCCATTTCGGGTTGTTTGGGTCGATATTCATTTCGTGGAAATAGAGGGCGGTCATGATGTCCGCCATGGAGAGGGCGCCGCCGGGATGCCCGGACTTGGCGGCGTGAATCATGGTCAGGATGGTCTTCCTGAGTTCCACAGCCTTTTTCCTGAGGCTGTCCGCAATTTCGCTGGTCATGGTTTCGTCCTTATAGAAAATTTCGTTGAGATAAAGTAACGGGAAAAGTTTCTGCCGCTCCGGCCATTCCGCTCCTTTCTCACGTTTTTTTGTTTGTGGTGGGCTCAGTTTTGTTGTAGTCTTTTTCTTGACGGTCAGTGGTTAACCACTATCCATTGACAACTTGACTTTAACCCATAAATATCCTTAGTCAACCTTTTTTTTAAACCATCGGAAAAAAAAGGTTAACTTTTGGTTCGGGATATGGTAGTAATAAGAAAAGCGCTGCGAAAAGGAGGGACACCCATGTCCACCGGCAATGTACTGGAAAAAATCAAGGGCGTGCAGATAGTAAAGCCATCGGATCACGTCATTCAACAGCTACGCAACCTTATTGTAAATAACGAGATAAGACCTGGAGACATTCTCCCAAGCGAGCGCGATCTGGCGACCAGCTTCGGGATTGGCCGGGGGTATGTTCGCGAGGCCATTAAAACGTTGGAGCTGTATGGTGTCTTTAAGTCCGTTCCCGGCGTCGGGACCATCGTCTCGGACCTGGGGACACAGTGCATCAATGGCTTTATCAATAACCTGGTGCAATTCTCCGTCCATGAATATGAAGAACTTATCGAAGTCCGCGCCCTTATTGAGCCCTTTACCGCCTTCCGAGCCGCCACCAACGCGACGGACGAGGAACTCCGCACCATCGGCCGGGTCTTCGACGATCTCCGGAAGGTCATCATGCGGGACGAAGTCAGCCTCCAGCTCGAATGCGACTTCCATATGGAAATCGCCAAGGCGTCCCACAACAGCATCCTCGCCAACACGATAAACGCCATCCTGCCGGGCCTTATAAAACTCATCGACGATCTCGACATGGCCAAGGACGGCCGCCACCGCCGCTCCCACGACGAACACGATCAACTCATGGAAGCGTTGCGGAACCGGGACCCGCAGGCGGCCGAACGGGCTATGCGCCATCACATGAACCAGACCGGCGCCCACTTCAGCGTCCGCGTCAGTGAAATCGAGGAAAAACGCAACAGCCGCCGCCTGAACAAGCGGGATTCGCAGTAACGGTCGCGCCGTGCGTCACGCCGTCATTATCATACAAAGAGGCCGCACCAGCGCCGGTGCGGCCTCTTTTTCGCAGTGCCATTTATGGATGACTATTTCGCCTGTCGCCTTCCGGCCAAAAACGCCCGGAACGCCTGTTCCGTGGCGTTTGCCAGCAACTTCGCGCCGTCCCGGATTGCCTCTTCCAATGACATCGGCCCCGGGCACAACGAAAAACAGGCGTCAATTCCGATATCGTGCAGGTTCGAGAAATCGCCAAGGAGGCCGCCGGCGAAGGCGATGCACGGCACGCCGTGTTTTTTCGCCCTGGCACCGACGCCGGCCGGGCCCTTCCCGAAGGCGGTCTGGAAGTCGATGCGGCCCTCCGCCGTAATGGCGAGGTCGGCGCCGTCCAGTTCCCGGTCGATACCGACCATGTCGAGAACCACGTCCACCCCGGCCCGCAATTCGGCATTCACGAACGCGACCAGACCAAAGCCGAGGCCGCCCGCCGCGCCGGTTCCCGGTATGGCGGAACAGTCCTTCCCCGTCGCTTCCTGATACCGCTTCGCCAGGTTGGCCAGGCCATCGTCGAGGTACCGGACATCGTCCGGGCTTGCCCCCTTTTGCGGACCAAAAACGGCCGCCGCGCCACGGTCGCCGGTGAGCGGGTTGTCCACGTCGCAGACGCCTTCCCAAGTGATTATCGCCGGGTCGAACTTGAGGCCGGACAGGTCTATCGTCGCCACCTTGCCGAGGTCGTCCCCTACGGGCCGGACCGGCTGGCCCGCGTCGTCGAGGAAGCGGACGCCGAGCGCTTCGGCAAAGCCCATGCCGCCGTCGTTCGTGGCGCTGCCGCCGAGGCCGACGAGAACCTTTTCCGCCCCGGCCTCGATTGCCGCAAAGGCCAGTTCGCCGGTGCCCCGGGTCGTGGTCGTCCGGGCATCCCGCTGCTCCGACTTCAGGAGGGCGATGCCGCTGGCCCGGGCCATTTCGACAACGGCGGTGCGCGTTTCCGGCATGAAAAAGTATTCCGCCTCCACCTGGTCGAACAGCGGGCCGGTCACTGTCCGCCGGACCACGTCGCCTGGAAACGTCTGCTTGAACACGTCATGGAGCCCGTCGCCGCCGTCCGCGACATGGACGCAGACCGTTGTCGCCGTCGGTTCCACCCGCTTGATTCCCTCCTCGATGGCCTGACAGGCTTCCGCCGTCGTCATACTGTCCTTGAACGCGTTCGGCGCAACAACGATTTTCATGGCAACCCTCCGGGAAAAATGCGAATTTCATAGGTAAAACGATGGTTTTGCGGCGCCGGGTGTTCCCGTCGCGTAACGCCTTATTTCGACCGGAACACGCCGAGGCAATTCGGTGTCTTCAACTTCTCCACGCCGAACAGGACAATCCACACCGACTTCAGCATTATATAGAGGTCGAGAAACAGGGACGCGTGCTTCAGATAATAGATGTCGTAGGACAGCTTTACCGCCGTGTCCTCGATGCCCGCCACGTTGCCCTGGTGGATAAGCGCCCAGCCGACAACGCCCTGTTCCACCCGGGTCCGGAGGCCGTAGTACGGGATGTTCCGCCGGTAAATCTCCGACAGCTCCGGCGTCTCCGGCCGTGGGCCGACGAGGGACAGGTCGCCTTTGAGGACGTTAAAGAGTTGCGGCAGTTCGTCCAGGTGGTAGCGGCGCATCGTCGCGCCGAAGCGGGTAACCTTGGCCGCTTCGCCCCGGTTCTTTTCCATGGTGCGGAATTTGTAGATGACGAACACCCGGTTGTCCACGCCGCAGCGGCGCTGCTTGTACATCACCGGGCTCCCCGACGTCACCCGGACCAGGACGGCCAGAATAGCCATGAGCGGCAGGGTAAGGACAATGCCGATGGCGGCCAGGACCTTGTCTATGAACTTCTTCACCATGAGGTAGTGGCTCGAATAGGCGACGCTGACATCCGGCTCGCCATTGAGAATTTCCACCGGAATCCTTCCCCACGAGTTTTCGAGGAAGACGGTCAGGGGAACGACCGGGATTTTCGCCGCCCGGCAACTGGCGAGGCGCTTTGTCCATTCCCGGTCGAGCATGGTCTCGTCCTCGACAATCACCGCGTCAAAGGCGCGTTCGTCCATTTCCAGTTCCGAATAGGCGAAGCTGACCTTGTACTCGGGGAAATCTTCCGGCGTCAGTTTTATCCGGGCCGGAAACACGGCGAAGCGGTACTCGACAAAGTGCACCCGGTAGAACATCTCGAGGCCAAGCCAGAACAATTGGAAAAAGGTAAATGCGGCAATCACCTTACCGGAATAGTACTGCCTGGTCAGGGCCAAGAGGACCACCAGGATGGCGTTGGCGGTCAGGGTCAGGGAAAAGACCAGTTCGTACCGGTTCGCGTAGGGAAAGCGTCGCGCCGACACCATGAACAGCGCCACGCTGAACAAGGCGCAGAACAATCCGCCGTAAAGGACGAGGAGCGCCAGCCGCTGGCCGTGCCACATGTCGACGACCGGCGGGAACAGGAGCGGCGTCAGTATAAAAGAAAACAAGAGGAATCCGCCTCCCGCCCACAGGACGGACATGAAGACGGAGAGCCGATGTTTCGCCAGGTTCTTTTTTAATTCCACAGGTCGTTTCCGCGCGCTGTCAGCGCTTTCAAGGTGAATTTTACCGGTCGGCAACCGCTTCCGCCGGTTCCGTCGACGATACGGCAGGTATCGAACAGCTTGTACATGCAAGGAGTCCCACGAGAACGCAGAATATCGGGGTGACTCCGACCGTGGAGTCGTTCGTCATCGCGCATATGCAGTAGGCAATTATGCCGAGAAAAAGCGCTGCCCGCAATTCATTCCGGCTCCGCACCGCGTAATATGCGGCCAGGACCACCGGAGCCAGGAGGAAAACGAAGCCGACAAGGCCCATCTCCACCAGGTACGTCGCCCACACACCGTGGCCCTTGTCCTCGTTCAGGCCAAAGGAAAAACGGGCCTTGTTGTAAAGGTCGTCATTCGGGAAGGCCAGGGCAAAAGTCCCCGGACCATGCCCGAACCACGGCCGCCGGGCAAAGGTCTCCACGGACCGCGCCCATATATATCCCCGGTACGACGCCAGGTGTTCATATCCGGTCGGCTCGTAGGTGGACAACGGGACCTGTTCGGTGAGGCGGCCGCTGGCCCCGTCCACCGCCCACAACCGGGTGCCGACGGCGTACAACCGGAGGGTCGCTCCGGGGAGCCGGAGCATGACAAAACCGTTCCGGTTTTCCCCGAGGTAGACATCCGTGACGCCGGGGACCGTGTACGTGGTGACGTCCCCGGCCACGGTGGAGACGGTAAGGCGGTCTCCCGCTGGCGCGTCCGCCGTCACGACGCGCCAGTCGCCAGCGTGGTCCTTTTCGACGGCGATTGTCGTCTCGGCCAGACGGAGAAAGAGCCGGCCGTTTTCCAGCCCGACCGATTCGACCGCGAACGACGCGACCGGCGCCGCTCCCGGCGTGAAGCGTGCCATCAACCTCGACACCGCCCGGCGCGGTCCGGACAGGGCGAGGAGGAGAAGCGGGACGCACAGGACAAGAACAACGCCCCAGGACATGTTCCGCGTCAGAGTCCGCGCCGTTCCCCGCTTCAGAAATGACCGAACGCCGCGAACAACCGCGTAGACGACCGACAGCGTCACCAGGGTCAAAATCCCGGCCCGGGACTGGCTGCAGATCACGGCGACGACGGCGCCGCCGTAGGCGACAGCCCAGAACAGCCGCCAGCACCGGCGCGATTCCTGAAAAAGCATGCCGAAGGAGAGCGCCCCGAGCATCGCCATAAATATGCCGTAATGGTTCGGCTGGAACACGGTTCCGTAGGCGAGGCGGGACTCGGCGAACTGGTACAGGACGTTTTCCCCCTGCGCGCCCATGAGCCAACGGCCGAAACCGGTCTGCCAGAGATGCCAGCCTGACGCTTCGGCAATGCCGTGCAGCGCTTCGAAAATGGCCAAGCCGCCGATGAGGCGGAGTAAAAACAACCGCCCTTCCCCGGTCTCGACCATTTCGGCGGTGAACCAGGCGCCGACCACATACGCCCACAGGGCAAACGCCCCTTCGTACAGGGTCGTGTACCCGGCAAGGGCGGTATTCGGGTACGGCGACAAGACGACGGACACACCCACCGCCAGCGCCGCCGCCGCCATGACGAGACCCAATACCCGCCGCTTCGGCCGCCAGCCGGCAAGGAGCCGCGCCACGGTGATAACGAGCATCCAGGCGGCGATGCCGACGAGAAGCACCGACTTCCACCAGGGACGAATATCCCCGACAAAACTCTCCGGGTAGACAAATGTCGCGTCGGGCGCCACCGGCACCATGGCGACGTGCACCGCCAGGGCCGGCAGGAGGATATAACCTATGAGGGACAGCATACGGGCAGTGCCGGAGGCCGCCGCCACCTGTTTCACCATGGACAATGGATTAGTTCCGCGTTATGTCGAAAGTCAACGGCGGCGAATGGACCACGCCGCGCCAGTACGGCGTCTGCCCGTCGTCCGGGCCGGTCGCCGTGTACACGGCCCGCAACACCACCCGGCCTTCCGGCAGGTTCCGGACATCCGGATAGACATCGCCGAGGTCGAGGTGTTCCCCGGGCCGGATGACCCGGCCGTCACGCCCATCGGCGCCGGGTCCTTCCTCACTCTGAATCTGGACAACCGCCTCCCGGACGCCGTTTTCGAGAACAGCCATGAAAAAGCCCATGGCGCCCGTGTTCACGACCAGGTCTTCCCGGCCGCTATTGGCGAGACGGAGAACCATCCGGCGTTGACCCGACGTTGTGTCCGATACCAGGCGGAGCGTCAGCGGCTGCCTCGTCTGCGACCGGTAGAGCCGGAAGGCGCCGTAGACGCAGGCCGCACCGGCGAGAACGGCCAGCACATAGCCAAGCCATGGGCGGAATTGTACCTGGGAACCTCGTGGTTTCATCTCCCCGTGTCTCCCGCAAATGACGGCATCGACCTCGTGCTGGCGAAACAGAACAGCCGCACCCGATAAAACAGCCCCCACGAATTCGCATTCGATGGGGGCTCTGGTTATGGTAGCACTAACATACTCTTTAGAAGTTGACGCCGACAGTGGCCGAGACCCGGTGGCCGTCGAACTTCTTCCGGCCGTCGTAGCGGTAGTCGACGCCGATGTCCATGTTCTTGTACTGGTACTTGACGCCGGCGCCGATGTTCCAGCCGTGGCGGCCCGGGGCGGCACCGTAGACGCCGAACGCTTCCGAACCGGCGTAGTCGTAGCGGACAGTGCCTTCGGCGCCGTCGTTCTTGAAGTTGTACGAATAGCCGCCGGCGACCTTCAGGGTGACGCTGGAGCAGTCGTCGAGTTCATGGACGACGCGGGCGGCGACATCGACCGGCAACTGGAGGGACTTCTGCTTCATCGTGCCGATAACCTGGCTGACGGCGCCGTTCGCGTTGTACTCGGAACCCTTGTTGTCCGACCAATAGAGGCCGACCGTCGGGGTGAGGATGAACCGGGTCGCCGCGCCGTTTCCGAAGGTCATGTCCTTGCCGACATTACCGCCGATGTACCAGCTGTTCGTGTGGTTGCTGCCGCGCTGCCAACGGTTGACGCCGGCGGCGATGTAGCGGTTGTATTCGTTGTCGTTGTAGGCATAGCCGCCGGTGAAGGTGGCGAAGACGCCGTTGGTCGGGCTGTACCACTGGCCATAGAGCGAGAAGCCGTAGGTGTCGATGGTGTTGTCGTCGTTGACGCCCTTGACATCGTAGTCGCCACGGCTGTAGGTGAAGGCGCCGCCCATGGTGAAGCAGCCGAAGCTCCGGTCATACCCGAGGGACACGCCGGTGGCCTTGAAGTCGTAGGCTTCGTTGATGCCGTTCTGTTCGCCCTTTTGCTTGGTGTGGAACGGCGAGACCCAGAAGCGGTTCATGAGGTTCTCGTTCATCCTGGCGGAGGCGAGGGTGGCGTCGCTGCCGAAGCGTTCGATCAGGCCGCGGCGCTCGGCCATGATGACTTCGTTCCGCGTCTGGAGGACGCCGCCGTTGCCGGCGATGGCGTTGACGACGTTAAAGGCGGTTTCGACTCCCGGGATGGCGGCGACGCCGTTCAGGACATTCAGGCCCGCGACAACTTCCTGGGCGCTGGCATACGAGGTGCCGGCGGCGTTCGGCCCGCCGTTGAAGAGCTGGTTGATAGTCGCCTTGGATGTGCTGTCCATGGCGGCGGACTGGACAGCTTTGGCGGTCGCCGGGATGAACTGTCCATGCGAGGAGTCGATAAGCACCATTCTGAACTGCGACGTGGTGCCGCCGGTCTTGTTGGCAAGATCCGTGACGGCGTAACCCTGGACCGTCAGATCCTCCACATCGCCGCCGAGGCCGTTAATAACATCCCCCGCACTTGTCGCAGTTGTCGCGGCCATCGCCTTGGTCGCCATACCCGTCATGAGGACGAATATTGCCAGCAATGACACCCATCTCCGTGAAATCATGTTTCTCCCCTTGTACAGAAAAGCACAGCGCAAAAAGGTAAAATGGTAAAAAGTGTCGTCGTCGGCCGGCACCCGCCATCGACCTCGACATATAAAGACAGCCCCTCGGACCGTCCGTTTCTACATTTTTAAAAAAAAGCCAAACCGTGTGGGTACAGTCCACCACGCGACACTTCCGGCCATGCTACGGAAGAGTCTTTAACTTCTATCGGTCCAAGTGTACGGAATAATTACAACTTCAACCGGTTAACGGGCGCCGGGAGGCCCGTTTCGGCTATAACATGTGAGGTGGTAAAAGGTTGGAATATTTTGAATTTTTATTTATGGTTGCCGTACGGCGAATAATTCCTGGCCGAGTGCATGTATTAGTAATCCGCTGGCGCCACCTGATCACGATCTCGCATCCGCCGTCGCCCCTCGGCCGAACTGCGCCCCGAGCCACTGGCGAAGGCTCCCGCCGACGCCGCAAGCGACGACGGCGGACAGGCCGAAGAGATCCGCCAGGATGGTCTCGCGGCCCCGGTAGCGGGGCGCGAGGCGGAGGACGGGAACATCCGGCGCGGCAGTCGTCACGAGGAACGGGTTCAGGAAGCCGACCCCGGCGGCATACCCGTCCGCTCCGCCGAGGCTGACGGTTTTCCGGGGAAGGAGTAGCCACTGCCGGTAGGAAAACGCCAATTCGCCGTTGTACGCCTTCTCCAACCGGCCCACGGTGCGGAGCGGCAGGCCGAATGCGTTTTTGGCTCCGCTTGAGGAAAAGGCGACGACTCCCGGGTCGGTCGCGATTGTTCCACGCCGGAAAAATATGATGTCGGTGGAATAGATTAGCCCGAACAGGCTCAGCCTGAACGACCACCCGGCCAGAACCAGCGAGACGGCGGCAATGATGATGGCGATGACAAGCGCCGTGTTCGGCGACAGATGGCTGACGGCGGCGAGCCCGCCGACGACGGCGAGGCGGAACGATTTCAGGAGGGCATCGAGGCCGGGGAACGGGCAGATAAGGATAAGGACGTCGACGACGTTAAACGTCATCCACAC
>JAJBTL010000105.1 GCA_020860865.1 Planctomycetota bacterium
CGGGATCTTCTCGAATTCCTGTCCGCCCCGGCGGTCCGGGGCGAGGACAAGGTGACGGCGGCCGCGAACATTCTTGAAGCGGTCGGCGTCGGACCGACGGTGACGCGGTTTTTCAGCCTCCTTATCCGGCATCACCGGGTTGGGGTTTTACCGCAAATTCTTGACGAATTCTCCACCGTCGCCTCCGACCTGACCGGCGAATGCTTCGCCCTTGTCGAGACCGCCCGGCCTCTCACGGAAGAGCAGCAGGGACGGCTCGAGCGCGTTCTCGCGAGTGCCCTCGGCGGCATTGTCCGGGTCCGGCAGCGGGTGGTGCCGGGGCTTCTTGCCGGCGCCCGCATCCGCATCGGCGACAGGACCATCGACGGTTCGGTTCTCGGCCGTTTGGAAAACCTCCGGGCGCGGCTTGTCTACGGGCCGCTGGCGGGCGACGAACCAGCACAGGATCAATGCGCCAGGCAGACGACCGGCGGACAGCGATAAAGGCAAAGGCACAATCATGCAGAACAAACTAAACCCCGAGGAAATCTCCGCGCTTATCCGCCGGGAAATCGCCAACTACGGAAAGAACCTGGAAGCCGCCGACATCGGCCTCGTCCTCCAGAACGGCGACGGCATCGCCCGCGTCCACGGCCTCGACGACGCCGAGGCCGGCGAACTCCTCGAGTTCCCGGGCGGCGTCATCGGCATCGCCCTGAACCTGTACGAGGACAATATCGGCGCCGTCCTCCTCGGCGACGGCTCCCCCATTAAGGAAGGCGATCCGGTCAAGCGCACCGGCCTCATTTCCCAGGGCGGGGTCGGCGAAAACCTCCTTGGCCGCGTCGGCGACGCCATCGGCCGGCCCCTGGACGGCCTCGGCGACATCGCCACTGCCGAGGAACGCCTCATCGAACGCATCGCGCCGGGGATTGTCCGCCGCCAGCCCGTCACCGAACCGCTCCAGACCGGCCTCAAAGCCGTCGACTCCATCACCCCGGTCGGCCGGGGCCAGCGGGAACTCATTATCGGCGACCGCCAGACCGGCAAGACCGCCGTCGCCATCGACGCCATCCTCAATCAGAACCGCGATTGGGACGGCAATCCGGAACACCTCGACGTTATCTGCATCTATGTCGCCATCGGCCAGAAGCGGTCAACCGTGTCCCGCATTATCGAAACGCTTCGCCGGGAAAACGCCCTCGGCTATACTGTCATCGTCGCCGCCACGGCGTCGGACCCGGCGCCGCAGCAGTACCTGGCGCCGTACACCGGCGTCAGCATCGGCGAATATTTTATGGAACAGGGCCGTCACGTCCTCATCGTCTACGACGACCTGTCGAAACATGCGTGGGCCTACCGGGAAATGTCCCTCCTCCTTCGCCGTCCGCCCGGCCGCGAAGCCTACCCGGGGGACGTTTTCTATCTCCACTCGCGGCTCCTCGAACGGGCGGTCAAGCTGGCCGAGGAGTATGTCGCGGTGCCGAAAAGCTTCCCGGACGTTGTCGACCGGGACCGCGTCGCGGACCGGAAAACCCATGTCGGCGTTCCCGGCCAGTGGGCGGTCGACAAGGAGGTGGCGGCAAATCCCGACCTCAAGCGGGCCGTCGTCAAGGGGACCGGCGGGTCCATCACCGCCCTGCCGATTATCGAGACGCAGGCCGGCGACGTGTCCGCCTATATTCCGACAAATGTTATTTCCATTACGGACGGGCAGATTTTCCTCGAGTCGGACCTGTTCTACTCCGGCGTCCGGCCGGCGGTCAATGTCGGCATTTCCGTTTCCCGCGTCGGCGGGTCGGCCCAGACGAAGGCGATGAAGAAAGTGTCCGGCTCCCTCAAACTCGACCTCGCCCAGTACCGGGAACTGGCCGCTTTCGCCCAATTCGGATCCGACCTGGACGCGGTGACGAAAAACCAGTTGAACCGGGGCGAGCGCCTGGTCGAACTTATGAAACAGCCCCAGTACACGCCGATGAAGATGTCGGAACAGGTGGCGGTCATCTTCGCCGGCACCCGGGGCTACCTCGACAACATCCGGACGGAAGCGATTGTCGAATGCGAAAAATCGCTCCTCGATTACCTGCGGTCGTCCAAGGCCGATATCCTTGACACTATCGAGAAGACCGGCGAATTGGACGAGTCGACCGAGCACGCCCTCGGGAACGCCGTCAAGGATTTCATCGACGGCTACTCCGGCGCCTTCAAAGTCGAAGGCGCCCGCTCCCGGGGCGATAAAACCGAGACGAGCGTTATCCGCCCGCCGAAGGGGAACGCCTGATGCAGACCCAGGACATCAAGCGCCGCATCCGGTCCGTGAAGAGCACGCAGCAGATTACCCGGGCGATGAAGTTCGTCGCGGCGGCGAAACTGCGACGGGCCCAGGATCAAATGCTGGCGATGCGGCCCTACGCCGACGCCATCGACGGCCTTGTCGTCCACGTCGCGCAGGATCTGGTCGGGGACGAACACCCGCTCTTTACCCCGCACACCAACGTCCGGCGGGTGGCGTATGTCCTCATCGCCGGCGACCGGGGCCTGGCTGGCGGCTTCAATACAAACCTCTTCAAGGCGGTCGCGGAATATCTCGGCACCAAGCCGGACATCGAACCGGTGTTCGTGGCGGTCGGGAAGCAAACCATCGGCTACCTCAGGAAAACGCCGCACCGCATTCTCCTCACCTACCACGACGTGTTTGAAAAACTGTCGTACATCATGGCCGGGGACATTTGCGAACGGCTGGTCCGGCTCATGTCGGAACCGGAACCGGACCGTATCGACGAGGCCTACGTCATCTACAACGAATTCGCGTCCGTCCTGACCCAGCGGCCGGTCATCCGGAAGCTTCTCCCCATCCCGGTCGGCGACCTCCTCCGGAAGGAAAAGGCCGACGCCATCGGCCCGGATGCCGAATCCGGAGTTCTCGAGGAAATCGTCCTCGAGGAAGCGCCCGATTCCATCTTCGACGCCGCCGACGCGGAGGAGGAACTTCTCGAGAAACAGGGCGAAATGGAAGCGGCGGCCAAGGAGGAACCGGTCAGGCCGATTTACGAACTGTTGCCGGATGTGCGGACCGCCTTGGATAAATTAATGTCCCGCCGAATGGCGACGGAAATTTACCGGGGGATGCTTGAGAGTTACGCCGCCGAACTGTCCGCCCGGATGACGGCGATGGACAACGCCACCAACAACGCCGAGGAAATGGTGGCCGGACTGACCCTCGACCTCAACCGCGCCCGCCAGGCCGGCATCACCATGGAACTCCTCGACATCATCGGCGGCTCGAGCGTGGTCTAACGTGCCGTGCACGTCGGGGCGGTGACGTTACCGTTACGACGCCGAGTCAACGGCGGGAGCCCGGTGCGGGCGGGCGGCTTGACAAACCGCGTCAACCATGGATAGTAGTAGGCTTTCACCCATACGCCGATTTTGCGGCGTATTTTTTTCTGTACGGAACGAAGGGAATCAGTCATGAACGCATTGGAAATCCTTACCAAGCGCGGAATCGTCAACACCGTCTCCGACCCCGCCCTCGGCGACCTGTTCGCCAAGGAAATGGTATCGTTCTATTGCGGGTATGACCCGTCATTCCGCAGCCTGCAAATAGGCAACCTGTTCGCCATCGTCACCATGCGCCGCCTCCAGGCGCTTGGCCACCGGCCGGTGGTGTTGGTCGGCGGCGCCACCGGCTGCATCGGCGACCCGTCCGGCCGCTCGACCGAACGCAATCTTCTCGACATGGACATGGTCCGGTCGAACGTCGACAGTATCCAAAAACAACTGGAAAACCTTATCGATTTCGGCGACAAGAAGAACGGCGCCATCCTCGTGAACAACTACGACTGGCTGTCCAAATTCAACTTCCTCGACTTCCTCCGTGATGTCGGCCGCCGCTGCCGGGTCAGCGACATGATGGCCCGGGAATCGGTCAAGCGGCGGATGGAATCGGAGGACGGCGTCAGTTACACCGAGTTCTCCTACCAGATTCTCCAGGCGTACGACTTCCTCCACCTCTACGAAAACCACGGCGTCCGCCTCCAGATGGGCGGCGGCGACCAGTGGGGCAACATCACCGCCGGCATCGATCTGGTGCGGCGGGTGCAGTCGGCCCAGGTGTTCGGGATGGTCGTTCCCCTCGTCACCGATTCGAAGGGCCAGAAGTTCGGGAAATCCCTCGGCGGCACCGTCTACCTGGACCCCGAAATCAGCAGTCCCTACCAGATGTACCAGTTCCTAATGAACGCGGAGGACGTTTGCGTCGTCGACTACCTGAAGTACTACACCTTCCTCAGCCTTGAGGAAATTGAGGAACTGGCCCGGGAAGTGTCGGAGCGGCCCGAAGGCCGCGTCGCCCAGCGCCGCCTGGCCGGCGAAGTGGTCAAGTTCGTCCACGGCGACAACGGCCTGGCCCAGGCCGAGAAGGCGACCGGCATCTTCTTCGGGGACGCCATAGAAAACGTCTCGGACAGCGACCTCCAGTCCATCTTCGCCGAAATGCCGTCTGTCGAAGTGGAGAAGGACAAACTGGCCGCCGGCATCAACATCGTCGACCTTCTCGCCCTTGCCCCTATCTGGAAAGGGAAGAACGACGCCCGTCGCTCCATCGACCAGCGGGGCGCGTACCTGAATAACCTCCCGGTGGAATCGGCCGACATGACCGTCACCACGGCCAACCTGGCCAGCGCCGGCGCCCTTGTCGTGCGAAAAGGGAAGAAGAACTACGCCCTCGTCAAAGTGGTGTGACTGCGGCTTCCCGGGGAAGGATGCGACTTCCATTACCATAGTTATGTAACGGGGCGCCATTCGCCTGGCGCCCCGGTTGTACACCCGTGGGGGCACGGCGCGGAAGGAAAACCGATATGGCAGGAAAACATCGGGCGGATGCCGAACAGCGCGTCAACGAACTGCGGAAAGCGCTCCGCCATCATAACGATCTTTACTACAACCAGGACAACCCGGTCATCGCGGACAGCGACTACGACGCCCTCATGGCTGAACTGGTCCGGATTGAACAGGAGCATCCGGACCTCGATTCGCCTGACAGCCCGTCCCACCAGGTCGGCGCCGGCGAGAAGCGCACCAAGAAGAACGCCTTTCCGCCCCACCGCCACGCCGTTCCCATGCTGTCCATCTCGAATACCTATTCCGCGGACGAAATCCGTAAATTCATCGGCCGCGTCGTCGGCGCCCTCCGGGACGACAACGACCGGGAAGCGCCACGGTTCGTGGTCGAACTGAAAATCGACGGCGTCGCCTTCACCGCCTTTTACCGGAACGGCGTCTTTGTCCGGGGCGCGACTCGGGGCGACGGCACCGTCGGCGAGGACATCACCACCAACCTGAAGGCGGTGGCCGGACTGCCGAAAAAACTGAAACCGCCCTTCCCCGACGGCGAGGTCGAGGTCAGGGGCGAAATCTACATGTCGTCCCAGGTGTTCCTCGGCCTTGTCGAGGCGCAGGAGGAGGAAGGCGCCGCCCGGGTGTTCGCGAATCCCCGGAACGCTACGGCGGGAACGCTGAAGCTTCTGGACACGGAAGCGGTCAAAAGCCGCCATCTTGAATGTTTCCTCTACCAGATTGTCGCCGCCGAGGACTACGGCATCCTCGGTCAGGCCGACGCCCTAGACGCCCTTACCCGCTGGGGCCTGCCGGTGAACCCGCGCCGGGGCGTGTTCGGGACGGCTGACGAGGTCATCGCCTTCCGGGACGCCATGGACGAGGAGCGGCACCACCTCGAGTACGGGACGGACGGGCTTGTCATCAAGCTCGATTCGTTCCGCCAGCAGGACGTCCTCGGCCTCGGATCGCGGTCGCCGAACTGGGCCGTCGCCTACAAGTTCGCGCCGAAACGGGCGGAGACGGTGGTGGAAAACATCCGGGTCCAGGTCGGGAAACTCGGCCGGCTGACCCCGGTAGCGGACTTTGTTCCCGTCACCCTGGCCGGATCCACAATTACCCACGCGAGCCTTCATAACGAAAGCTACATCGCCGAACGGGACATCCGCATCGGCGATCACGTGCTTATTGAGAAGGCGGGGGAAATTATTCCGCAGGTCAGTTCGGTCAATCTGAAAAAGCGGCCGGACGATGCGGAGGAATTTCACATGCCGCACGATTGCCCGTCCTGCGGCCACGAATCCACCACGACCAGCACAAAAACGGATGACCGGGAAATCGTCCTCCGCTTCTGCGTCAACCCGAACTGCCCGGCCCAGCAGTACGGCCGCATCGTCCACTTCGCCAGCCGCGACGCCATGGACATCGAAGGCATGGGCCCGGCGGTGGTGGACTGGCTCCTCAAGCACGACCTCCTCCGGGACGTGTCGGACATCTATACGCTGACCCGCGATCAGCTCATGCCCATGACCAAGGAAGGCCGCGACCTCATCGCCAAAGGGAGCCAGGACAAGCCGACCCTCGTCGTCGATAATCTTCTGAACGCCATCGAGGCGTCGAAAAGCCGGGGCCTCGCTAAGGTCCTGTTCGCCCTCGCCATCCCGGACGTCGGCGAGACCGCCGCGCAGGTTCTGGCCAAACGCTTCAGGGACATCCACACCCTTATGGCGACAAGCGAGCGGGACATCGCCGCCACTTCGGTCGGCGAATCAACGTCGTACCGCACCCTCGGGGAAAAGACGGCGGCGCAGCTCCGTATCGCCCTCGGGGCGCTTCCCGCGAACGCCTCCGTCCTTGGGAATGACCCGGGCGCGGTCGTCATCTTTTTGGAAAGTCTCCGCCTCCCCGGCTTCGGCAAAAAGAAGGTGGAAGCGGTCGCCCGCCATTTCGGCAGTATCGACCGGCTCCTCGCCGCCGACCAGGCGGAAATCGCCATGGTGGAAATGGGCGCGTCCCAGGTAAAGCGAACCCTAGGGCCGGTGGCGGCGCAGTCCCTCCGGAACTTCCTGGACGATCCGGATTCCCGCGCCCTTCTGGACCGTCTCGAGCAGGCCGGCGTTGTCCTCTCGGACACGGCGGCGGCGGACGGCTCCGTCTCCGGGAAAACCTTCGTCCTCACCGGCACCCTGCCGAACCTCGGCCGGGCCGAAGCAAAACGGCTCATTGAAGCGGCGGGAGGTTTGGTGGCGGGGAGTGTGAGCCGGAAGGTCGATTATGTCGTCGCCGGGGACGAAGCCGGCAGTAAGCTTCAGAAGGCGACGGATCTCGGCGTGGCGATTATAGACGAAGCGGGAATGCTAGAACTCCTGAAGGGTGGCGCGTAGCTCTCGCCTGAAGAACAACGTGCCACGCCTCAGCAGCCGTTGTTGGCCAGCTTCGGCATGCCGTTCCCGGAATAGCGCCGGAGCGTCCGAACGGCATAAATTTGGAGGGTCGCCACATCGAATTCTTCCATGACCTTGCCCGTCACCCATAACGGTTGCAGCGTGCCGAGGACGCGGTGGTAGCGTTTGAATTCCTCCGGAAAAATCACTGTCTCGCAGAGGGAAACCGGGTCTTCAAAGGTCTGGAACATCATGGCGTCACCGTGTTTCGTTTCCACTATTTTCGCCGCCACCGGCCACACCATCACAATCACCACCTCCCCGACGTGCTTCTTTAGATCTCCCGCCCGTATTAGCCGGGGCTTTGAATGCCGGGCCAACTCCCGCGCCTCTTCCAGAATGTCCTCCCGGAACAGTTCCATCGGATGGTGGCCGGGAATGAAGTCAAGCGAGGCATACTCGGCCTCGAGCCGCTCCTGGCGGGAATAGTCCGGCAGTTCGGGGACGGTTAATTCCTCGAGGACCGGCCGGTCGTCGGCTGTATCGTTTTTCCCTGAGCCGATGGTCGCCGCCGCGAACAGGGAACCGGTGGCCGAGGCCGGGACGTCCCGTTTGACGCTCCGGTCCTGCCCCGCCACCCAGAGGATCTGCGGCCGGTTGAGGCCGCCGCCGATACTGTCGAACGCGCCGGTGACGGCGAGGCGGCGGATGTCGTCATCGTCCAACATGACGCGGTTCAGGAAGTCGGCGAGGTCGGTGTAGCGGCCGTTCTTCTCGCGTTCATTTATGATCGCTTCCGTTCCCTCCCGGGAAAACCCGAGAATAGCCATAAACCCGGTGCGGATGGCCGTGTCGCCTTCGGCCCGCCAGTCCCGGAACGACCGGTTGACATTGGGGCCGAGGACCTGGAGGCCGAGGCGCATCGCTTCGGACACGTAGGAGCGGGCGGCATAATAACCGCCTTCATTGGACAACACGCCGGCGATGAAATAGGCTGGATAATGGGCCCGGATATAGGCCGATTCAAACGACACCTGGGCGAAGCTGGCCGAATGGGGCTTGCAGAACGAATAGCCGGTCATGAACATAAGGGACCGCCAGAACGTCGTTAGAACCTTGTCGTCGACATTGTTCGCCCGCGCCGCCTCCACCATCTCCGGCCACATTTCGGTGAGGCGGGCCTTGGCGTCCCGTTTCCCCAGACACTTCCGCACCCGGTCGGCCTTGACATAATCGTAGTTACAGAGGGCCATCGTGAACTTGACGATGTCCTCCTGGTAGACCGGAATGCCGTAGGTCTCGTCGAAGACGTGCTCGAGGCACGGGTGGTCCGGCTTCCATTTGCCGCCGTGGAGGCGGCGGAGATATTCATTGATGAACGCGTTGGCCGCCGGCCGGATAATGGACGAATGGATGACGGCGTGCTCGAAATCGCCGCGCCGCGCCTTCGCCATGAGGAGGCGCATGGACGGGCTTTCGATATAAAACACGCCGAAGGTGTTCCCGGTCTCCACCAGTCTCCGGACCTTTTCGTCGGTGGACGGATCGGGCGGGATAATCGTGTGCTCAGGAATGCCCTTGTCCCGCGAGATATAACGGACAGCGTCCCGGATGACGGCGATGGAACGGTTGCCGAGAAGATCGATTTTTACGAGTCCCATATCTTCGGTGCCGTCCTTCTCCCACTGGATGGTCGGGTGGCCTTTTCGGGACGTGAACACCGGGACGGTCCGGGACAGTTCGCCCGGCGTCATGACGACGCCCCCGGAATGCATGGACATGGTGTGCGGGATGTCGATGAGGCGCGTCGACTCCGAGGCTATCCGCTGCCAGTCCCCCTTCGTGCGGCCGAGGGTGCCGAGGTGGCGTTTGACCCGGTGGGTCAGGGGAAAAACGCCCTTCCCTTCCAGGAGCGATATTTTCCCCGGTTCCTCGATTTCCGGTCCCGGATCGTCCGCGAACACCGACGGCGCCTCCCGCATGTGGCGGGTGATTTCCGCGTCGGCATAGCCGTAGGCGCGGGCGGTGGCGCGGAAGGCGCCACGGGCGTCGTAGCGGTTGTGGTTCGCCACCCGGGCGACGCGGCCGTCGCCGTAACTCGACAGCACCTTGTCGAAGACGCCGTCCCGTTCGTCCCAGGCGAAGTCGACATCGATGTCCGGCGGGTCGTCGCGGGCCTCGTTCAGAAAGCGTTCGAACATGAGATGGTGGCGCATGACATCGACATTGGTGACGCCGAGGCAGTAGTTCACCAGGCTGGCGGCGCCGGACCCGCGTCCGCAGGTGATGGAACGGCCGGGCCGGACCCGGCCGTCGCCGCCGGCGAGGCGGGCGACAATGTCGTAGACGACGAGGAAGTACTCGGCGAAGCTTTTCAAGGCGATGAGGTCGAGTTCCTTCTCGAGCCGCGCCTCGACATCCGGGTCGATTTTTCCGTACCGGATAACCGCCCCTTCGTAGGCCAGGCGCCGGAGGCGGGCCATGGCCGATTCGCCGCTCGGGTTGGCGCTGTCCGTCACTGTCGGCGGGCAGATAATGCCCTGGTTCGGTTTGAACGCGGCGCATTCCACGGCGATGGCGTCGGCCCGGTCGAGGGCGTCCCGGAACGGCGCGAACAGGTCGTCGTACTCGGACGGCGGCAGCACCCGCCACGACGGCGCGGCGGTGATGAAGCGGTGACGCATGCCGGCCTCGTCGTACCGGTCGGCTTCCGGAATCTGGTCGATGGCGGTGGCGGCGCCGACGGCGCGAAGAAGGCGGTGGGTCTGGTAATCCTCCGGCGAGACGAGGACGGGCCCGGGTACGAAAACGGCGGCGTTCGGGTCGATTTCCCGTGGCGGCCGGGCCAGGCCCGGGCCGACGCGCCAGTAGAGGCGGAGGTCGTTCCCGCGAAGTTCCCGCCAGAGGCGAAGGTCGTTCGTTATAAGGACGAGTCCCTTGTGGCGGGCGTTCAGGATGACGTCCCGGCCGCCGTCCTCCTGGAGAATAGGAACGCCGCCGGCGCCGGGGTGGAGAAGGTCCGGGCGCTGTTCCGTCCGGCGAATCCAGTCCGTGATCAGTTGGGACATGTTGCCGTAGCCGAGGGCGTTCACGGGGAAGGCGACGAGGCTCAGGGCGCCGTACCGGAGGGTGACGCCGGAGAAGGCGGCGATGTCCGTCGCCGCCGCCGCCCGGAGCGTTTCCGGAAGGCCGAGGAGGGAGGCGTGATCGGCTATGCCGACGTGGCTGTACCCCAGCCGGCGGCAGAGACCGAGCCAGTCGGCCGGGGAGGTGGTACCCCAGTGAAACGTGAAATAGGTCTGAACGCCAAGGAGAGCGCGCATGCGGTGTGGTCCCGGGGGAACGACGGAGCGGTCAGGCCTGGAAGCGGCCGGACTTTCCCGAATAGCCGAATGAATTTTTTCCCCGGCTTTTCACATGGTACATCGCCTCGTCGGCGGCGCGGATAAGTTCGTTTTCACTGGCGCCGTTTTCCGGGTAGACGGCGATGCCGACGCTGGCACCGATTTTCGACGTGACATCCCCGCCCACCCCCGGCTGCGACAGGCATTCGATGATTTTCAAGGCCACGACGCCGGCGTCTTCGGAATGCCTGACCTGCGGCAGAACGGCAAGGAATTCGTCGCCGCCGATGCGGCCGGCAAAGTCCGCCACCCGGACACAACCGGTGAGCCGTTCGGCAACGGCCCGGAGGACCAGGTCGCCGACGGCATGGCCGTGCTGATCATTGACGGATTTGAAACCGTCGAGATCGATAAACAGGACGGCGAGGAGGTTGCCGTTTTTCCTGGCCAGTTCGAGCTGCTGGTTGAGAAGTTCGCCAGTGCCGAGGCGGTTCGGCAGTTGGGTTAGCGGATCCTGCTTGGCGATGATTTCGGCGTGGCGGAGCCGGTGCTCGGCCAACATCGCCGCCAGGTAGGCGGCAACGGTCTGGACCGTCTCCATGTCGCTCGGCCCGAGGCGGGCAAGGTACGGCCGTTCCTCGACAACACGGCCGGTGACGAGAATGGCCTCGACCTCGCCGTAGAGCGGGACCGGGGAAGCGATGAAATACGGCAGGCGCAGTTTTTCCCTGATATCGTCGTAGGCGCCCGGAACGTCGGCGCCGGTGACGAGGATGGAGCGGAACGGGTTAATCCGATCCGGCCCGAGGGTGATGCGTTCCTTGAAAATGCCTATCCGTTCCGCCGCCGGATAACCCTGGAGGATGGCAGGTTTGTACACGTTGTGGCCTTCATGGAGGAGGACGGCGGTCCGCTGCATGTTCAGGGTGGCATTGACGCGGCGGCTAACCGAGAGGAACAGCGCTTCGAAGTCGTTTTCACGGCCCAGAGCCACCGCCAGTTCGGCCATGAGTTTAAAGCCCCGGCGTTTCTGCTCGAGTTCGTGGCGGATGGCGATGGAATGGATATCGACGGACAGCATGCGGGCCGCCGTCTCTTCGACAAGGCGGCGGAGGTAGGCGTTCTCGCGGCGGAGTTCCTCGAGTTCGCGGCCGGCCGATTCGTCTGTCCTCACCGTGTCACCGTTCATGGTATCGCGTCCGCTTTTCCTGATGGTTCTCGTGCTGTTTCTATCGTTACGCAGTATGAGACTGGTCATGAACCCACGCACCCTTTACATAATCGACGCGGCGCTCCGCCGTACCGGGCGGAGCTGCCGGCTTTGACCGGCGCTTTCGACGCGGCCCGATGGCGCTTATTTTTTGTCGACGCTGAACAGGCAAAACACCCCGGTCCAGTCGAGGGCCTGCGGCCGGTGGTTGACCGGGGCGATTTCAACGCCGGAATAGATGCCAAGAAGCGGCACGCGTTTTCCCACCGATTCCTGGATCATGATGGCGTCGTCCTGGTCGAACCCGGCATAGCCGGCGGCGCGGCCGGCGCAGTTGATGTACATCGCGAACACCGGCGTCCGGTCGCCAAGGCGGGAAAAGGCCTGTTCCACCCTCGGCCGGATATACTCGAGGTCGAGGCTCCGGTGCATTACCTGGAACGTCGTTCCCGCCACCATGTCCGGCTCGAACATGACGATGCCGCGCCGGTCCTGGTCGATGGCGAGACAGAGGCGGTTGGCGTAATCTTTTTCGCCGAACTCGCCCCACTTGTCGCCCCGGTTGATGCCGAGAATAAGGAAAAACGGCAAATCCTCGGCCTGCAAGGCCGGACCAAGCAATTCGCAGACAAAGTCCAGGGCCGGCTTGTTATCGATTTCCAGAATGACGTTCCGCTCCGCCCGGGTGACGGTGTAGTAGCCGGTGGCCGGACGGCAGCCGTGCATTATTGTGTTGTCAATGTGCACTCCGGACGAAAACGCCAGGCAGAACAGGTGATTCCGGAGCACGTCGCCGCCTATCCACTGCCGGGTCGGCGTCGAGGCGTAATCCCCCTGGAGGCCGGCGCCGGTGAGGTTCGGCAGGAAGCCGAGGCTTTGCTCCATCCCTTCCAGCATCGGCGTCGCCATAACGAGGCGGACGCGGTCGCCAATGCGATCGATGGCGTCGTAAAACAACATGACGCTGGAACGCTCGTCGATGCCGAGGGCGGCGAGGCGGCGGCCGAGGGTCTGGCCCACTTCGTTTTCGTCGCGGTTGTCCAGGTTGCCTTCGGCAAAGACGTCGATGTGTTCGTTGTCGAGCCAAATGGCGGCGAGGCCTATCTGGTCGCCGGCATAGCCGAATGCGTCGTTCGTGATGGCGCCGACGGCGCCGCCGCCGAGAATCCGCGCTTTAGGTCCAACGACGCCACGGACGGCGTCGTACAACACCCACGGATCGTGGCGGGCGGTGGCGAAGAGGAGGACGACATCGCACGGCCGGGTATCCCGGGAGCCCTGGAGGGCGAGAAACGCCGCATGGGCGCCGGCGGCGGCGGTGTCCGGGTTTTCACTAAATCCAACGCCTACTCGCATTCCACTCGCTCCAGAGAACACCATCAGTGGCTTAAAAAAAGGCCGGTCGGTCGGCGGCCGGCGCTACACCATATATACATCTAATGCGAAATTATGACGCCACAACGAATAAACTGTCGGACAAAGCCCGCCAGTCTTCAGAAAAAATTGAAAACCGGCGAATTCGGTCTGACGTCTATGTTTACGATACGTCGTGTGGTCGCGAATAGCAAGGGTGAAACCAAGGAATCGAACAGCGTATTCAACACGTTCGATAGCACGTTAAATCCGAACACCTGGCCGAGTACGGGCCAGGCGTTCGCTATGATGTTTATGTTTTCCGCGTTTCGGATTATTCCTCGTTTTTAGGAATGGGCTTTGCGTTGCGGCACTTCGGATAGGCGGAACAGGCGAGGAACGGGCCGCGCCGACTCATCCGCACCACCATCGGCGCCTGGCACTTGTCGCAGACGACGCCCTCGACTTCGGGCAGTTCGACAACCTTGCCGTCCTTGTCCAGGTGCTTCGTGTTGCGGCATTCCGGATAGCCGCTGCAGGCGAGGAACGGGCCGCGCCGGCCGGACTTGACGACCATCGGCTTGCCGCATTTTTCGCAGTCCCGCTTGATATCCGGCAGTTCCACCACCTGGCCGTTCTTGGCGATGGGCCGGGTGCACTTGCAATCCGGATAGCCACTGCAGGCGAGGAAGACGCCGAAGCGGGAACGCTTTTTCGTCATCGGCTTGCCGCATTCCGGGCAGTCCACGTCCGGGATGTCCTCGCCGTCGCCGTCCTCGCCGCCTTCACCGGGCAACTGGCGGGTGCCGGAACAGTCTGGATATTTCGAGCAGCCGAGGAAGGCGCCGCGCTGCGAGTAGCGGATCATCATGTCGGCTTCGCACTGCGGGCACTTCTCGCCGTTCGGCGCCGGAACGCCTTTCAGCGGCTGCGACGTTTCCATCGCTTCCTTGAGGCGCGTCTCGAACGGTTTGTAGAACTGATCGACCAGGCGCGACCATTCGACATCGCCCTCTTCGACCCGGTCCAGGTCGGATTCCATCTGCGCCGTGAACTTGACGTCCATGATGTCCGGGAAGTTTTCCTTGAGTATCCCTGTCACCGCCATGCCGAGTTGCGTGGCGAAAAACCGTCGGTTTTCCTGCCTGACATAGCCGCGTTCCTGGATCGTCTGGACAAGCGGGGCGTAGGTGGACGGCCGGCCGATGCCGTCGTGTTCGAGTTCGCGGACCAGGCTGTCTTCGGTGAACCGCACCGGCGGCTGAGTAAAGTGCTGCGTCGGCTCCACCGAGCGGGCGTCGACGGCCTGGCCGACGTCGAGCTTCGGGAGGAGCTGTTCCTCGTCGTTCTTTTCCTTGCCGTCGGTGTCGTCCGGGACGTCGTCGTCCTTGTCCTTCTTTTCCTTCTTGTTTTTCCTGGCCGTCGCCAGTGACACCACGGTGTGGCCGTCAAAAAGAATGCGCCGGCCCTTGGCCTCGAAGACGCCGTCCCCGGCGGTAATTTTCGCCGTGGTGATCCGGTACTCGGCCGGGGCCAACTGGCTGGCGACAAACCGCCGCCAGATCAGTTCGTACAGACGGTACTGTTCGGCCGAAAGGAAATCCTTGACCGCGTCCGGGGTCAGGTGGACCGAGGTCGGACGAATGGCTTCGTGGGCGTCCTGCGCCCCTTTCCGGCTTGAATAGACGTTGGGTTTTTCCGGCAGATAGGCCGGGGCGAACGTGTCCTTGATGTAGCCACGGACTTCCTCAATCGCCTCCGGGGCGATGCGGGTCGAGTCGGTACGCATGTAGGTGATGAGGCCGGTGGACTCGCCGGCGATTTCAACGCCTTCATACAATTGCTGGGCGATGCGCATGGTCCGCTGGGCGCCGAGGCGAAGGAGGTTCGACGCCGCCTGCTGAAGGCTCGACGTGATAAACGGCGGCGACGGCCGGCCCTTGACCTCGCGTTCCGTCACGTCCGTGACGTGGTAGGGTACGCCGGTGAGGGCGTCCGCGATGGCCTTGGCCGTCGCTTCATCCGGAGCGGTCGGGGTCTTTGGCGCTTTTTTGTCGCTCCCCGGGACGACGAAATCCTGCCCTTTCCAACTGACCAGTTCGGCCTGGAATTCGTCCTTCGCCGCCTTGTCGGCGGCCAGTTGCGCCTTGATGCGCCAGAATTCGACCGAATTGAAGGCGCGGATTTCCTCCTCCCGTTCCGCCGCCAGGCGAACGGCGACGGACTGCACCCGTCCGGCCGACAAGCCCTTCGTCACCTTTTTCCAGAGGAACGGCGACAGCCGGTAGCCGACGATGCGGTCGAGGACGCGGCGGCCCTGCTGGGCGTTGACGAGATCCATGTTGACGCTGGCCGGATGGGCCATCGCCTCCTTGACGGCGGACTTCGTAATGGCGTTGAAGGTGACGCGGCTGACCCGGTCGTCCGGGAGTTCCAGCATTTCCTTCAGATCCCAGGCAATGGCTTCGCCTTCCCTGTCCGGGTCAGGCGCCAGGTAGACGTGGGCGGCTTTGTCCGCGGCCTGGCGGAGTTCCTTGATGACTTTTTCCCGGGAGTCGATGGGGACATAATACGGCTGGTAGTTGTTCTGGAAGTCGATGCCGATGTCGGAGCGGTCGCGGCCTTTCGACGGGATGTCCCGGACGTGACCCATGGAGGCCTTGACGACAAAGTCGCCGCCAAGGAATTTCTTGATGGTCTTGGCCTTGGCCGGCGATTCGACAATGAGGAGGTTGTCCTTGCCGACGACGCGGCGGGCCGGTTTCCGTTTCGGTTCGGCGCCAGCGGCGGCCGCCGCGCCCTTCTTCGCCGTCGTGCGGGCCGGAGCCGTGGCGGCGGACGCCTTGGCCGGTTTTTCCGCCACCCGGGCGGTGGTGGAGGACCGGCGTTTTTTCGACAGGATGACTGTCGTCGTCTTTTTCTTGACGAGGCGGGTACCCTTGTTCGACGCCATGATCGCCCGGCTGAGGGTGAGCTTGTCGTGGTTCATATAGGCGAGGATGTGACGCATCTTGGTGATTTCGGCCTCGCCGACATCGCCCAGCTTGATGCCCAGGGATTCTTCCAGGGCGCTCGGCGTGACGCGAAGCGCGGCGAATTCCTGCAGGATGGTCGTTAGATCGGCGTTGCCCGCCGCTTCGACAGTGCTTTTTTCCACCATAATCTCCCGGCGCGGAGTATGTCATATCAGTTATCGAGCATTCAGCACAAACGATAATGCTTTTAACACCCCGATTTTTCACGAAAAACGATCAGGCAAAACAACTGATTATGTACAAAAACCACGAAAACACGGATAGCCTTGGGGACGAGCGATCAGGTCCGGACAGGCTGAAAAGGTACCATTGTTCAACGTTCCACACTTGTCCAGCCGTTCCGCCGAATCCTTCGCCGCCCTCTACATTAATGTATGAAGCGAAAAATCCCCGACGGGGCGGGATTATTGCCATTCCTCCCGGCCCTGTCAAGCAATTAATCAATTTTCTTTGTATAAACATCTGTTACCGATATAACGTAAACGTAAAAATGCATAGCTGCGAAGGAGCGCGTTAAACTTGCCATAGTAATATTCCGAGGGAGATCAAAGAGTGATTCACTTGCGGAATCGGGGGATGAGCATGTGGATTTTCATATCGTACCGATTCCAACGTGAAATCAAGGAGATGGCTATGCGCACCATTCTTGCGTTAGTGTTGGGATTGAGTGGAATTCTATTCATGGGCTGCGGCGATTGCGGACCGGATTGCGGCCCAATTTACAGCGCCGCTCCGGCTCCGGCCCCGGTGGTGGCGATGGCTCCGGCCCCGGCGCCGTCGGCCTGCACCCCTTTCCCGGGGTACTAACCGGCCAGGCAGGTCCATGAATGCAGCATAATTGAAACGGGAAAGGCGTCAGTTCGGCGCCTTTCCCGTTTTATATACGCTGTTCGATTCCTACCGTCTCGCGCGTCAGATACCCCATTTCCCCGCTTTTTGCAAGGCTTCCCGCAAATCGCCGTTCATCGCCATGGCGGCCCGGCGGGCGGCGCCTTGCCAGTCGTCCGGCGTATTGTCCTTTTTCCAGGCCTGGAGGATGGAGCGGCTGGCATTGACAACCGCGCCGCTGCCGTCGTCCCGGAACGCCGCCACCACATCCGCCGCGCCGCCGCCCTGCGCGCCGTACCCGGGAACGAGGAACGGCGTGTCCGGCATGAGTTCCCGGTAGCGGCCGAGTTCGGCCGGATGGGTCGCCCCGACGACAGCGCCGACCGACGACAAGCCTTCCTCACCGACAGAGCCTTTGCCCCAGGTGTTGACCAGCCCGGCGACGGCCTCGGCAACGGTCCCGCCGGTTTCGAGACGGAGATCCTGAACTTCGGAGCTGGACGGATTACTCGTTTTCACCAGAACGAAAAACCCCTGGCCATTTTCGAGGCCGATATCGAGGAACGGCTGTATCGAATCCCACCCGAGGTACGGGTTGAGGGTCAGGGCGTCGTGGGGTCCAAGCAGGACGCCGACTTTTTGCTGGAATGCTTCCGGCGTCAGTGTGGCGATTTCCTGGAGATCGACCGGCGGCGCCTTCAGGAGGCCTTCCGCATAGGCGGCGGCGGTGGAGCCGATGTCGCCCCGCTTGACATCGCCAATGACGAGGAGGCCGGTGTTGACGGCGGTGAGGCAGACCGATTTGTAAATCGACAGGCCATGCATGCCAAACGCTTCGAAAAACGCGATATTCGGCTTGACCGCCGGCACCAGGTCGGCCACGGCGGTGACGATGCCGACGCAGAAATCACTAATGGCGGCGTAGAGGCCGGCCGAACCTTCCTTGGCCTGGCTGGCCAGGTCGGGCGGCAATAGCGCCAGGGTCGGGTCGATGCCGACCACCGCCACGCTTTTCTTTTCCCTGACCGCCCGGGCCAGGCGATCGCCAAAGGGTACTGAGTGGTTTGTCATACAATCTCCTCGAGTGGCTGAGCCGTCGCCGCCGGCACCTGGCGCAGGTGGCGGACACTGACGGCCGTTCCCACGGTGATGGCGAACGTTCGACGCGCATTCCTGATATC
>JAJBTL010000121.1:0-8790 GCA_020860865.1 Planctomycetota bacterium
TTGCTGGTATGGAGAAAATGCTTACAATTCACTTGACGCCGTTAACGGACGCCTGTCCACTTGCCAAGCGACGTTGAAATACATGGAAGCGGACTTTTACAGAAGAGGCGGCTCCGACCACCGGCCGGGGGCCGGACAGCAAGGAATCGGCACATGGCCAAAACCGAAAGCGAAGACAGACTGAGCGACCTGATAAATGTCTGTTACAGCCATTTTATATACGAAGAAACGCAGAGTGAAATTGCCGAAAAAATGGGCGTTTCCCGCGCCAAGGTCTGCAAGATGATCGCCCAGGCCAAGGCGATGGGCCTGTATACGATAACCATTAACGACCCGCTGCAACGGGTGGAAGCGCTCGGCCGGGAACTCAAGGACAAGTACGACCTGAAGGGCGTCAAGCTCGTTCCGATACCGAAATTCGGCGTCAACAACGTGCTCCAACGCCTCGGCCACGCCACGGCGGAACTCCTCGCCTCGTCCCTCAAGGACAACGACGTCCTCGGCATCGCCGGCGGTTCGACACTCTACGAGATGGTCAACTTTATCGAGCCGATGAGCTTCCAGAACCTGTACATCGTGCCGCTGCTCGGCGGCTACGCCGAGACGGAAGCCGCCACCCACGGCACGGAAATCGTCTACCGTATCGCCGACAAGCTCCGGGCCGACATTGTAAACATGCCGGTCCCCGGCCTGGCGCAGAACGCGGAAGAGGCGCGGCTGTTCATGTCGAACCCGATTATCAGCCGGAGTATGGCGTGGATGAGCCGCTGTTCCATCGCCCTCTTCGGCATCGACACGCCGACGCCGTCCGGCAGTTTCTACCAGGCGGGAGTATTGACTGACGCCCTCGTCGACCAACTCAAAGGCGAAAACGCCGCCGGTTGCGTCTGTTTCAACTTCTACGATCCGAAAGGGCGGCCGTGCGAGTCGTTCAACTCGCGGATAATCGGCATCACCCTGGACGACATCACGAAGATTCCCATTTCCATCGGCGTCGCCGGCGGTGCACCGGAAAAGGTGCATGCCATTCGCGGCGCCCTTATTGGGAAATATATCAACTTCCTGGTGACGGATCAGATTACCGCCGAATCGCTTCTGGCGCTCGAGTAGAAGGTTTCTAATGAGGCAAGAAATGCGTTTCTAAAAAAGGACCGCGCCGTGTTTTAGAAAAAACATCGCGGTCAAAAAATAGCTTCGTTCCGTTTCACGTCCATATATCCAACTCAATATAACCGGCCTAAATCCGGCGTCGCCTCAACACCGTTTCCATTCCTGAAACGGCGGCACCCGTGTTGTCGCATCGCAGCCATTCGTCTTGTCATAGCCATTCCATTCCATATGGAAGAAGGACCACTCCATGAACACGCCGTCCGATCCGACCTATGTTCCCTACAAAGGCATCCGGAAGCTCATCGGCTCCCGCATGCACGAGTCCATGTCCAGCCAGGCGCAACTGACGCTCAACACGTCCGCCAACGCGAGCGGCCTCCTCAGCGTCCGAAAAATCGCCAAGGACCAGGCCGCCGCCAAAGGCCTCCCGAACATCACCATAAACGATCTGGTGTGCTGGACCGTGGCGCGAACCCTGCCGCGCTTCCCCGACGTCAACGCCGTGTTCGAAGCGGACGAACAGCGCATCGCCCAACACACGCGGGTCAACCTCGGCATCGCCGTGGACACGCCGCGCGGACTGGTTGTCGCGAACGTCCAAGACGCCCACGACATGGCCCTCTCGGACCTGTCCCGCACTGTCGCCCGGTACATCGACGAATGCCGCGCCGGCAGTATCGATATGGATCTTCTGAGCGGCGGCACCTTCACCGTCACCAACCTTGGATCGCTCGGCATCGAAACGTTTACTCCCATCGTCAACATCCCCCAGGCCGCCATCCTCGGCGTCTGCGCCATCCGGGATACGGCGGCGCGCGGCGCCGACGGGTCAATAGTTCTCCAACCGCGAATGGGGCTGTCCCTCACCATCGACCACCGGGTGGTGGACGGCGCGCCGGGGTCGCGATTTCTTCAGGAACTGGTGAAGGGGCTGGAAGCCATCGAGGCGGAGACCGCTGCATTGTTCGCGTAAAGAAAAATTGTAGAAGGCGGATTTAGAAAATCATCTAACCGCCGATACGTCGAAAAAAAGAATTTCAGAGGAAGGAATGATATGAAGTCAACCTATGTACTGGCATCCGACATCGGCGGTTCCGGCGTGAAGAGCATGCTGTTCGACCTGGTGGAACGGCGCATCGTCGCCGTCGCCACGAAGCCCCTCCAGTGGTACCATCCGACCCCGGACGCCATCGAATACAACGCCGACGAAATCCTCCAGGCCTGCGTGGACGGCATGAAGGAATGCGTCGAAAAGGCCGGCGTCGACACCGGTGCCATCGGTGCCGTCATCACGGACGGCCAGCAGGCCGGACAGATTTTCGTCGACCGGGACTTCAACGCCGTCAGTCCCTACGACACCTGGATGGACAACCGGTTCCTTCCCTTCGCGTCGGAGATGAACGCCATCTGCGGCGACCGCATTCTCGAGAAAGGCGGCAACAACGCCATCATCACCATCGGCCCGAAAATTCTCTGGTGGAAAAAGAACCGGCCGGACATCTATGAGAAAACCTACAAGGTCACCCTGACCGCCAATTTCGTCGGCGGCAAGCTGGCCGGACTGAAGGGCGAACAGGCCTATTACGAAAACACCTCGACCGGCTACAGCGGCCTCATCGACAACGACGCGGACAACTGGGACGACGAAATCTGCCGCCTTGTCGGCATCGACCGGGACAAGATGGCGGACGTCGAACCGACGCGCATTGTCGGAAAACTGTCGGACAAGTACGCGGCGGAAATCGGCGTGCCGTCCGGCATACCGGTCGTGGCCGGGGCGGGCGATTTCCCGGCGGCCAGTATCGCCTCCGGCATCCTGTCGCCGGGACAGGTCGGCGACACCGCCGGCACGGCGTCCATGTTCACCGTTTGTTCGGACTACTGGCGGCCGGATCCGTCCGGGATGATTCGCACCCTCCGCTCTCCCATTAAGGGCTACTGGTACGCATTCTGCTTCACCACCGGCGGCGGCAGCGTCCAGTGGTTTGTCGACAAGATTGTCAGGAACACCGCCAGCTTCGCCGAACTGAACGACGGCGCCGCCGCGATTCCGGCCGGGTCCGACGGTTTGGCGTTCTACCCGTACATCAGCGGCATTTTCAAAAACACCAATGTCGGCGGCGCCTTCAGCGGCATCCAGTGGGCGCACGGCCGCGACCACATGTTCAGGGCCATTCTCGAGGCGGTGGCGTTCGAGTACAAGGAATACGCGAACGGCCTCCAGAAACTTCTTGGCATGGCGCCGTTCACGACGGTCCGGGGATCGGGCGGCGGCACCCGGAACCACATGTGGAATCAGATAAAGGCCGACGTCATGAACGTCACGTATGAAAGCATGTTCGAGGAGGAATGCTCGCTCCTCGGGTCGGCCATAATCGCCGGGAACGCCATCGGCGTCTACCCGGACCTCCTGGAGACGGCGAAGTCGTTCAACCATGTCAGCGCCACGTTCGCGGCAAAGCCGGAGAATGTCGAGCGGTACCGGAAGGTCTTTAAAAACTGGCATGATCTGAAAGAAGAAAATTACCCGTTACTCAAGAGCGTTTGAGACGGTGGTGTGTGTACACCTTTTCACTTGTCCTGATTCGGAGTTGTTGTACACTTTTCACTGCAGTACATAATAACGCTCGTAGAGCGTGGTTTCTCGGAAAATGCAGCCCAAGTAGTGAGCTCCGTCAACCGACTCTTTTTGTCGGACACCTTCGTGTGTGGCTCCACCCGCCTGTTTCGAGAAGCATGACTCATCACCCAAAGCCGCTTTTGGGGGATGTCGTCGTGTTTCTCGTACAGGCGGGTGGGAGCTTGACGGCTCCAGGGCTGCATTTACGAGTGGCGGCATTCCCCTTTTTGCCACCACCATGACCGAGACCAACCGGTTACCCAGCCGGAAGAGTAAACGGACATGGTGATTCTGATTACCCCTTCACCATTTCATCGCTTTTGACCAGGGTTGGTCTGGCCGGTCCGTCCACTCCTCCGACGTCATAACGTCAGGACGAGTATGTACGCCATTGAAACCACCTGTTGCTTCACCGGTCACCGACCCAAGTATTTCCCTTTCGGCACGAACGAAAACCATCCGGAATGCAAGCGAATCAAAAGCTTCATCCGGGAGAAATGCCGCTACCTTATCGAGGCCGGCGTAACGCATTTTATCAGCGGCGGGGCGTTGGGTGTGGATACGTGGGCGATGGAGGAAGTCATCGGGCTGCGGGAAACATTTCCACGGATTACGCTGGAATGCGTCATACCGTATGCGGGAATGATCGAACGGTTTCCACCGAACGACCGGGAACGGTTTGCCCGGACGCTTCGGAAACTGGCGAAATTCACCATTCTCAAGGAACGCTACTACACCGGCTGCATGCAGGATCGGAACAAGTACATGGTAGACCGTTCCCGCTATGTCATTGCCGTATGGACCGGACAGCGCAGTGGAACGGGAAACACCATACAGTATGCGGAGAAGCTTGGCCGGAAGGTTCATTGTCTCGAGTATGAATTGAACGTGCCGGTTCATTCGCCTCCGAACCGTAAATGATTACACGGGAGGCGAGTGCCGGTCGAGGCAGGCGCGGACGTTTTCTTCCGGCAGGGAATGGATTGAAACTATTGACGCCGGTTCCGCCGCATAGTCGGCAAGCTGTTTTTCAAACCAGGCCACATCGCACCATTTACCGTTCTTGAACCCGGCGTTCCGATAGTAACCGGCTTGGGTAAAGCCGAGGGACTGGTGGAGGGCCTGGCTTTTTTCGTTCGGGATGGTGACGATGCCGTAGATTGTTCTCACGCCCTGCAAGGCGAGGATGTCGGCGAGAATGTTGTAGAACCGCCTTCCGAGTCCCCTGCCCGTCGCCGACGGCGCCAAATACGCCGACCATTCCGCGCCCCATTGGTAGGCGGCGCGTTCCATAAAACGGTGGGCATAGGCGTAGCCGAGGATGCGGCCGTCCTCTTCGTAGGCGATGCACGGATAGAAGGCGGACACGGCGGCGATGCGGCTGGCGAAGTCTTCCACCGTCGGCAGGGTGTATTCGAAGGTTATCGTGGTGTCGATGTAACGGGCGTAGATGTCCAGGAGGGCCTGGCTGTCCGCCGGGGTGACGAATCGAATTGGCATTGTTCTATTTTCTCCAGCCGCTCATTATAGAAGCTTATTTTTAGAAATGGAATCTACACGAAAAGAGCCGCCGGGGAAACGAGGAAAAATAAAACCGGCGCCGCCATTACTCGCGATGGCGGCGCCGGTTGATTTGTTGCTGCTGCGTTTTTTGGTACAGTTATGTTCTTCTACCGTCCGCGAACGCCGAGGCCGACGACATCGCGGAGATACTTGATGGTCCCGATGCAGGCTTCGATTTCTTTTTCGCGCGCTTCTTCAATCGACATGGTGCCGACTTCGCATTCGTTCTCGAGCGTGATCCGCTTCATCCGGGGCGAACGTTCGCGAAACTGCTGGACGATGTGGGCGCAGTCGATGTCGCCGGTGCCGACCGGCACGCCGATGGAATGAGTGCCGTTGTGGTCGATGCGGAGGGCATTGTCGCACAAGTGGCAGCAGTTGGCGTAGGGGATCATCTTCTCGACCGCCGATTCGACGCCTTCCAGGACGCAGAGGGGATTGATGGTGTCGATGCAGGCGCCGATACTCGGGTGGTCAAGCGCCTTCACCAGCCAGACGACCTCGTCCGCGTAGGTGTCGCAGTGGTTTTCGATGGACATGGTCATGCCGAGCTGTTCCATCAGGGGGATCGCCGCCCTAAACTTTTCGTAGCGGTCGGCCAACTGCACCATGACCTTCGGGTGCATACAGGTGCCGTACAGCGGGCGCGGCCGTTCAATGTCGAGGCTGAACTTGACGAGGTCGGCGCCGATGGCTTCGGCGGTCCGGAGCGCACCTTCCACCGTGGCGTTGACCCGGGGGTCGCACGGCGCGTTGAAGGAGGCGTTCAGTTCGAGGTAGACGTTCTTGGCCTTGGCTTCGGCCTTGATTTTGGCAAGATTCTCCGGCGTCATCGGCTCCAGGTCGACGTTGGTGACGTGGAGGCCGTCGAGGCCCCATTCCACCGCCCGGTCAATAAGCCAGAAAATGTCCCTGACCTTTTCGAAGGCGTGTTCGCTGTCAAAGCCCCAGCTTTCACCAAAACCGCTCAGATGAAGAGTGTACGAGTGCATGCCAAGCGGCAGGTGCAGTCTGTCGTTGTTCATTGCTTTTTCCCTCTTTTCGTTCAGGTGGACTGTTTTTCAGGAGCCGTTCTTTTCTCGGCTTCGAGGCGGGCTTCCTCTTCCGCCCGTTCCAGGGCTTCCTGTTCGGCTTTGTAGCGACGCGCGTAGCTACGAATCGATTCCTTGTTCAAATCCATCCAGACGTCGGCATTCTTGATGCCGAGTTTGTGCGGATTGAAATGCGGCTGCGGTTCACCGGCCCTGATCTGCGCCATATAGTCGTTGTAGACGCGGATGACGGTGGGGAAAAGGAAGATAAGGGCGATGCCGTTGACCCAGATCATGAGGCCGAGGGCGATTTCACTGACGGCCCAGGCGGTGGCGGCGGTGACGTTGAACCAGGCGAAGAACATGAGGGGCTGGGCGATGCGGAGAACCCAGATCATCTTGTCGCGGGTCTTCTGGCTCTTGTTCCGGGCCAGGTAGGCGAGGCCGGATTCGCCTTCGTAGTAGTAGGCGACGGTTGTCGAGAAGGCGAAGAACAGGAGGGAGAAAGCGACAATGACACCGCCGAGGGACGGAAGGACGGTGTTACAGGCTTCCTGCACCCAGACGACGCCGGCGGTGGCGCTGGCGGCTTGTTCAGCCATGATGGGTGAACCGGTGCCGACGTACATGTAGGAGCCGTCGGGTCCGAGAACGTTGAAGCAGTTCGTGATGAGGACCATGACGCCGGAGCAGATGCAGACGGTGACGTCGATGTAGACGGTGAAGGCGTTGATAAGGCCCTGTTCGGCCGGGTGCGGACTTTCGGCGGCGGCGGCCTGCGGCGGCGTTTCGCCCATGCCGGCGCCACTCGAGTTGACGGCGCGCTTGACGCCGTAGACCACGGCGCTGCCGAAGAGGCCGCCGTAGATGGAGTTCATGCTGAAAGCACTGGAGATAACCAGTTCGATGACGCCGATGATCTTGTCGTAGTTGACGACGAGGATGATTATGGTCATGGCAAGGTACATGAGGGTCATGACCGGGACGATGATGGTGGAGAATTTGGCGATACGGCGAACGCCGCCGGAGATGACCAGGAACAGAAGGACGGCAACGACCGCGCCGGACACGGCCGGCGGGATGCCCATGCTGTTCTGGAAGGCCATGCCGATGTTGTTGGCGCCGGCGCCACTGACGAAGAGGGGAACGGCGACGAGGGCGAGAAGGGCGAACACGACGGCGAGGGGCCGCCAGCCGAGGCCGCTTTCGATATAATTGTAGGGGCCGCCACGGTACTGGCCGTCCTGGCGGACTTTGTAAAGTTGGCCAAGGCTGTTTTCGGCATAGGCGATGGCGGAGGTGATGAGGGAGGTGACGAGCATCCAAAACAGGGCGCCGGGGCCGCCGGCGAGGATGGCGACGCAGACGCCGCCGATGTTACCGACGGCGACGCGGTAGGCCGCAACGGCGCAGAATGTCTGGAAAGGGGAAATACCTTCCTCGGAGCCGCCGCCGCCGGCGCGGAGAAGCTTGAACTGGAGACGCCAGTTCCGGAGCGTGCCGAAACCCATGGCGACGCAGTAGGCGATACTGACAAAGAGAAGAAGTAGAATTACCGGTAACGCCCAGATATACCGTTCACCGTGTTGATAATATCACTTATGTTCATAGTTACCCTCTTTCCTGACAATGGATTTTCAAGACTTTACCCCGGGTAGGTCGACAAAAAAATCGTGTCTGGCCATCCTCCTTCCTGTTACTTCGTGGTTAAAACGTAGTTCCCACGCAATTTCCGGAACGCCCTGACAGGCACAAAAAAAGAGAAATATCATTCGCATTATTGCCCATGAGAATGATGAAGAATATTTGTTAATTCGTGCAGGAATACTGCATTGGCCGAGGAAGATAAATCAGCGAATATGGCCGAAAAAAGGCGCCTTCGGCATCCTGACGACACACCACGTCCGCACCGCGAAGGGATCGTTGTCCGCGTCGCGGCAGGACGTACTTTAGGGGTGTATCGCTGATAAATCCGCTACCGAGTGAGGGCGAAGCCGGAGCTGTCTGGTCAGGAGTTTCTGAAGCGGATTCTGAAGCAACCATGTTCTTGTGACGACGCATCGTCAAAGGCGGTTGCCGGAGAAGGAAGTTCCCGAAGCGGTGATGATGGATATTTTTCTTCACCGCTTCGAGTTACTGCGAATTTCTATTACAACGTACGGAAAATTTAGATTACATTTCTCACATAGGCCCGGACCAGATCGCGGCTTTCTTCCATCTGTTCCGCGTCCGGGGACCGGACGTCTTCCAACGGATACGGCCGGCCGAGTTTCTGGTAGGTGTCGACGCCGAGGCGGTGGTAGGGAAGAAGCTGGACATGATCCAGGTTTTCCAGATTCGCCAAAAACGCGCCGGTGGCGTGGAGCGTCTTCGAATCGTCGTTCACGCCGGGGATGACCGGTATCCGGACGACAAGCCTGACCTGGTAGTGCCGGGCTTGTTCGTCGACACGGACCAGGTTTTCCT
>JAJBTL010000121.1:8800-18031 GCA_020860865.1 Planctomycetota bacterium
GTGTTGAGGTTCGGAAGAACCCGCTCCACCAGTTTGTACGGCACCGCCAGGCTGGTCTCCATGGCGGTATTGATGCCTTCCCGTTGGGCCCGGGCCAGTAGTTCAGCGGAAAAATCGGGCTGGACCAGCGGTTCGCCGCCGGACAGGGTCATGCCGCCGCCCGAGTGGAAATAGAAGATAACGTCTTTCCGCACTTCGGCCATGACCTGATCAACCGTCATGACCGTGCCGTAGGTGTTGTCCCCTGCCGTTTCGATGGCCGACGACATGCTTTCCGGCGTCGAACACCACTGGCAGCGGAGCGGACAGCCTTTCAGGAAGACAACGGTCCGGAGGCCGTCCCCGTCATGGATGGAACTCCGTTCGAGGCGGAGCACCATCCCACGGATTACACTGTCAGCCTTCGTCTCCATGAACGACCGTCTCCTCGCCGTCGGCGCCGGCGGTGCCTCAATTCCACGCGCCGATTTCGGTGCGGCTGATAATTTCATCCTGGACCTCTTTTCCGAGTTCGGTGAAGAAGGCGGTATACCCGGCGACGCGAATAAGGAGGTGACGGTATTCGTCTGGTTTTTCCTGGGCGGCGAGGAGCGTTTTCCGGTCGACCACGTTGTACTGGGCATGGTAGACATCGAGGGTGCACATGGACTTTATGAGGCTCATCATGTGGGCCATGCCCTTTTCGCCAGCCATGATGCTTGGCTCGAGTTTGAGATTGAGTTGCGTCCCTTGGGTAAAGCGGGCGTGAGGAATGTGGCTCACCGACTTCAGGAGCGCGGTCGGGCCGTTCGTGTCGGTGCCGCCGGTGGCGCCGATGCCGTCGGCGAGGGGCGTCCAGGCCTTCCGGCCGGACGGAAGCGCACCGACCCAGGCGCCAATCGGGGTGTTCCCTGACACCGGCAGCATGCCCATCGTCATCTTGCCGAACTTGGTGTCGTACTTCTCGCACTGGTCGATAATATAGGTGAACGTTTCCCCGACCACCCAATCGGCCCGTTCGTCGTCATTGCCGTACTTGGGCGCTTCCAGGCACATCTTGTGAATGTCTTCGTAGCCTTCGAAGTTGGCGGCGAGGGCCTTGCAGAGATCCGACATCGACACCTTCTTTGCGGCGTAGACGAGATTCTTGATGGCGGCGAGGGAATTGATGATATCGGCCTGGCCGACAGTGATGACGCCGCCGCCGCAGTTGTACTTGGCGCCGCCCATCGAGTAGTCGATGCCCTTTTGGATGCAGTCCGGGAACATGAGGGAGAGGGCCGGGACCGGGCGGTAGTTCATACTGAGGTAGTCGAGGAGCTGGTTCCCGGAGACCACCACGTCGACGAAGTAGCGCATGTGCGTCTTCACCGCGTCGAAGAAGTCATTGAAGGTTTTGAAATTCGCCGGGTCGCCGGTGGAGACGGAGACGCGCTGTCCGGTCTTCCGGCTGATGCCGTCATTCAGGGCCATTTCGATAATGCCGCCCATATTGACGTCGGCCATGTCGGTGTATTGTTTCATCCGGCCGCTCAGGTTTGTCTCGACGCAGCCGCACGGCGTCCAGTCCCACGCTTCACTGAGGGGAACGCCTTTATTGAGCATCATCCGGATGCCGGCGTCGTCGTGGTAGACGGCGGGCATGGTGTTCCCCATGCGGATGGATTCGATGGCTTTCCGGAGAAACGAATCCGGGTTTTTCGACATGTTGTAGCGGACGGACAGGTTCGGCTCTTTCAGCCTGACGTCCATCGTCGCCTGGATAACCTGGTAGGACAGGTCGTTGACGGCGTCATTGCCGAAGCGGTCGATGCCGCCGGCGGTGACCTGGACGGTGATGCAGTACCCGGCGGCGAACTGGGCGGTGACTTCGTCCTGGAACAGGCTCAGTTCCGCGACCTTTATCCACAGGCAGTCGAGGAGTTCCTGGGCGTCATCCTTGGTGATGACGCCGTTGTCGATATCGGCCTTGTAGTAGGGATAGAGGTATTGGTCGATGCGGCCGAGGTTGTAGGAGGACGCGTTCTGTTCCATATAGATGGCGTATTCGTAGAACAACACGCTCTGGGCCGCTTCGTAAAACGAGGTGGCAGGATGTTCCGGAACGCGGCGGCAAACCGTGGCGATTTTCTCGAGTTCGGCCTTCCTGACCGGGTCGCCGCATTCGGCCGCCATCTTCTCGGCCAGGTCGGCGTGACGGTTGGCGAGGGTGATGATGGCGTCGCAGGCGATGATTTCGGACCGAAGGAAGAAGATCTTTTCCAGATCGCCGACGTGGGCGTCGTCAAGTTTGGCGAGGGCATCTTCCGCCTCTTTCCTGATGCCGCCGATGCCGACGGCGAGGAGGCGGTCCCAGCCCGGGGTGGTTTCGCCGTAGCCGCGCACCGCTTTCCGGTCGATATAGATCATGCCGGCGTCGCGGAGCGTTTCCATGTCCTTCGGCGCCAGAGCGCGCCAACGGTCAAGGACGCACTTGTTTTTCCAGTATTCGGATACCTCTTCCTTGAAGACCTTTTTGCCTTCTTCACTAAGGAAGAACGGGTCAAACTTCCGGGTGCTGATAGTGTCAAGTTCGCGGTCGAGAATGGAGCAGGAACTGTCGGCGCAGAGGATGCCGGCGCGGGGCTTGAAACCGGCGCCGCCGACGAGGAGCTCGTTGTCCTGAATATAGATGTTTTTCTTTTCGCACTGGTGACGGAAGCCGGTGGCTTTCTGAATAATCCACGGCTGGCCTTCCGTTTCCTGAAACCTTCGGTGAGGTACTTGGCGTTGTAGACATCCATATCCACGCGGGTGTTGTGGTACTGTTCCCTGAGGGCGTTGATCCGTTTCATGTAGGCGGGCTGGTCGGAACCTTCCGCCGGGAGGGTGACGCGCAGCTTGGGTTGGGCTTTTTCGACAGTAGCCATGGCGATACTCCTTGTTGGATAACATCCGAATTCGCTGTAACGACAAAAACTGTATGGAAGCCGCTACAGGATGCCGTCGCCGCACAACTCCACACGACAACAACGGAACATCATGGCGGTTGGTCGGCGACAAGGCGTTCGTGCGAGAAAGTACCGTTCCCATATGCAAGCGTGGCAGTAAGCGGCGGTTCGTGAGGAGGAGGCAGGCGGCTATGGTAGTCTGCCAGCAGGCAGTAAGATTTTCTAGCACGTTCGGGTCGTCTTTGTCAGCTACACCACTAGTTCATAGTGCAAAGAGAATGCCAATCATGGCAGTAAGACCACGTCCTCAATCTATCGTAATTTCAATATCTACCGACAGTCTCGCAAATCCCAGTTAAGTAAAGACTTGTAATAAAATTCAAAAAGCTGCATAAGAATAAATAGCGTTTGAACGCGGTAAAAAGTATCCCGACGTGGCAAAACACAATATCTCGTGCGCAAATTTTCTTGCTCACAGTCTATGCCGCCTCAGGACTTAAACCGGCCGCCGGGAGGTGCCCGGCGACCGGTTTTACATACATCTCGTTGTATTTATTCGGTATAGATGAATGGTGGTTTATGGCGGGTGAAATTTTTGCGCCTGTTTCTACAAGGTGCAAAATTATCATCATTTTTTGCAGGACGGAGTGGTTGGGCAAAGTATTTTGCGAATATCGTTGTGGCAAACCACGTTTAATCCTCGGTCGGAAGGAAGGCGATTTTATTTTTTCGCAGCCTGTACTGGAGGTTTTGTCTACTTAAGCCCAACGCGCGGGCGGTCTTGGTTACGTTGCCGGCATTGTCGTACAAGGCTTTTGTGAGGACGCGGCATTCGGTGTCGTTCAGGATACGCTGGAGGGGAAGCGACTCTTCGGGCGACGCTACCGCCGGCGCCACGGGAAGGTGGCTGTTCACGGTATGGATAATGTGTTCCGGGATATGGGCCGGAGTGATAAGGGAAGCGTCGGCCGGGACGACGTTCATGGCGTGTTCGATGGCGTGATGAAGTTCCCGGACATTGCCCGGCCAGTCGTAGGTGAGAAAGATTTCCAACGTGGCGGCATCGATGTCGGAGACGTTCCGGAGAAGCTTTTTACTCAGTTGATGGATAAAGTGGCTGGTCAGGAGGTGGATGTCCTCCTTCCGGTCGCGAAGCGGCGGGATGGTGATGTTGACGACGCCAAGGCGGTAAAACAGGTCCTGCCGCAGCTTGTTTTGGCGAATCGCTTCGTAGGGCGGGATGTTCAGGTTTGACAGGACGCGGACGTCGACGCGGATTTCCGTCGTGCCGCCGACCCGGCGGACAACGCCGTCCTGGAGAACGCGGAGCAGTTTGGACTGGAGCGTGATATTCATGGAGTTGAGTTCGTCCAGGAGGAGGGTGCCGCCGGTGGCCTGCTCGAACAGGCCTTCGCGGCGTTCAGCCCCGGTATAGGCGCCTTTTTCCGTGCCGAAAAGCATGGACTCGAGGAGGTTTTCCGGAATGGCGGCGCAGTTGATGGCGAGGAACGACTTGTCCGCCCGCTGGCTGGCGCCATGAATGCTTTGGCTAATTAGCTCCTTGCCGGTGCCGGTCTCGCCGTAAATCATCACGGACGAATCCGATTTCGCCACCTGGCGGCACTTGTCCATCACCGCGCTCATGGCCGGGCTGGCGTGGATGATGTCGTTGAAGCCGAACGTGACCGCGAGGGCGTGGCCGGCTTTATGGCTGGTGCCGGGCGCGGTCTTGTTAAGAAGCTGGCTTTGGAGATCGATGATGCGCTTGTTCAACTCGTCAATCTGGCTCCAGTCCTGGAGGATGGAGAATCCGCCAAGGACGGCGCCACCCTCGACAACCGGGTAGTTCGACGACACGACATCGACATCCTTGCCGTATAATGTTTTATACCGCTGACGAAGATCGAGAATCGGCTTTTTTTCCTCGATGACCTTGGGTATCGCCAGGATGCTGTCCGTGTGCATATGGTAGACGCTGCCCACCGGCATGCCGAGGACCTTCTTTTTCGGCAGTGAATCCATGGCGACGGCGGATTCGTTCATCATGAGGATGCGGCTGTATTCGTCGCAGAGAACGACGGATTCGTTCAGCTTGTTGACCATCTTATAGAGCATCTCGAACAGGATGTCCTTGGTGGCGTCGCGGAAGACAATCAGCCGCGATCCGTAGGGCATGTTTTCGAGATCAGGCGTCGGACACTGCTTAATATACCGGCCAAAGCCGACATTGGCATAGACGACGCCGCTGTCCATGGGAATAAACTTGACGACCAGGTCGAGCGGTTTATTCTTGAGGCCGTCCGCTTCGACCAGGAGCTGGTCGGCGGTTTCGTTAAAGTCAAGTATGCGCTTGTCTTCGGCAATGAGTAGCGCACCCAGCATGCACTCATTAAGGTAATCCATCGCACTCCGGTAATCCATGCCGCCGTTCCTTCCCAGCCTAAAAACGCAAGATATCTTGCATTTCACCTGATCCCGCAAAATAAATTTGCAACCTGATAAAAAACAGTATACACCGCCGTAACCTCTTTATTATCCACAAATTTCCTTTTTTTGGGGAAAAAATGGTCCAGGCGGGAAAGCATTGTCCAGCGCGACTGCAAAATAATTGTGCAGGGGGCGATGCGGCAACCCTGGCGTGTAAAGAAATGTGGTGCAATGCCATTCCGTCAATTTCCCGCCGGTGTTCCGGTATCTCTATAATGTATATGGTCTCACCCGGGCAGCGCATCGGCGATGACGGCGATGTCCTCTTTTTTATTTTTTCCAGATGCGCTTTGGCACTGCGATTGCTTTTAAGAAAAGTGTACTTCACCGCCTCTCGCGACGGAATGTACCGGGTTCTGGAACGCGGTTTCTTTATGTAATCGGCCTCGAGCAGCGGTGGGATAATGAGCGCACTGGGATTCAAACAAGTCGACATGACCCGGGGAAGCATCCTCTCCGCCATCGTCTCGTTCTCCATCCCGCTCCTTATCGGCAGTCTGCTCCAGACCCTCTACAACACCGTCGACAGTCTCGTTATCGGGAACTTTGTCGGGAAGGATGTCCTGGCGGCGGTCGGCGCCTGTTATTCGCCGATGCTCCTTCTCCTCTCCGTCATGCTTGGTATCAGCGGCGGCGTCTCGGTTCTGGTCTCGCAGGTGTTCGGCAGCGGCGATGAGAAAAAACTTCGGGATGTCGTCGCCACCGCCAACGGGTTTTTCGTCCTGAGCGTTGTTCCGATTACCGTCATCGCCTTGCTGATGGTCGAACCGCTCCTCGAGATCATTAACATCCCCGGCTCGTCCCGGGACCACGCGAGCCTGTACTTATACATTATATTCGGCGGACTGATCTGCCATTACGGCTACAACCTGAATTCCGGACTCTTGCGCGGCCTCGGTGACAGCCGCTCGCCGTTACTATTCCTCCTCGTCGCCTGTATTGTCAATGTCGTCCTCGACCTGGTGTTTGTCCTTGTTTTCAAGTGGGACGTGTTCGGCGTCGCCGTCGCCACCATAATCGCGCAGTGCGTCTCCTGGGTCTACAGTATCAGCCATATCAAGCGGCATTTTCCCCATCTCGGGCACCGCTTGTTCTCGGTCCGCATCGACCGGGGACATTTGAAACAGATGATTTCCCTGAGCGTACCGATAACCATGAACCACGCGTTTTTCTCGCTCGGATTTCTTCTGTACTACCGCTTCGTCAACGGCTTCGGCCCCGACTTCATGGCCGGTTATACCATCGCCGGAAAAGTGGAAGGCTTGACGTGGTTGCCGATGGCCAGTCTCGGTATGGCCGCCACCACCTTCGCCGGGCAGAACTTCGGCGCCGGCAATATGGAGTGGATAAACCGTGGCGTCCGGCTGCTCCTCAAGAGCGCCATACTAATAAACGTCGCCACAGCCGTTGTCTCGCTGGTGTTCGGCCACCGGATTCTCGGCCTGTTCAGCCCGGACAACGCCGTGGTCAACGCCGGGTACATGTACCTTTCGTGCACCATGCCGTTCTACTGGATGTATGCGGTTATCCACATCCTGTCGAGCTTCATGAACGGTGTCGGTTCGGTGCGGTTCCCGGCCGCCGTCACCATGATAATGTTCTGGGTTGTCCGTCTGCCCCTGGCCTGGTACCTGTCCCGGAACTTCCCGGAAACGGTTCTCCACTACGCGTTCCCGGCTAGTTGGGTGGTGGCGTTGGCCCTGACTGTCGGGTTTTTCCTGACCGGCCGCTGGAAGCGGCGGATACCGGCGCCGGCAAGTATCGACCGTGGCGACGACGAACCGCCCAGGTACGCTATCCGGCCGGCCGACGAAGCGGCGTAATTGTCCCTTTTGTTTGTGCGCCATCGTGAAGCTGTTGAATCCTTCCGCACAACGCGGACGTCAGTATAGATTTCCACCCACATACGCTCTCGTTTTGACCGGCCCACCCAAGCCGGCGGCGTTACGCCGCCCGGAGAACGGGTGCCCTCTCTCCTGAAACGCATCGCCCAACAACGCCCTGGTTACCGGCCGCGCTGTCAACGCGGATGTCATAGAGGTGAAATTGTTTTCATCTTCAAAATTCTTCGTGAAAGGATACGAACATGGATCTCAACAGCATCAAGGAAAAACCCATCGCGATTCTTGGCGCGGGCGGTGTGGGCAAGCCGTGTGCGGCCGACTGCAAGCTGGCCGGTAGAGAAGTGAGGTTGTGGGACGATCCGAAATTCGCCGCCCGGACCCTCAAGAACGTCGAAAAAAGCGGCATCCGCATCAGCGGCCCGCAGACGAACCTCCTCATGTTCGAACGGAGCGGGGTCGCATTCATGGACATGGTATCGGACGACCTCGCCAAGGTCGTGAAAGGCGCCGGCCTCGTCGTCGTCACCACCGTCGCCCTCGGCCATGAATCCCTCTTCAAAAACCTTATTCCGCTCCTGGAAGACGGCCAGATCGTCTACATCATCCCGGACAACTACGGCGTCTTCCTCATGCGGAAAATGATGCACGAAACCGGCTTTAAGAAGGACGTGATTGTCGGCGGCTGGGGCACCTCCCCCTACGGCGCCCGCGTCGTTGTCAAGGGTGGCGTGCCGACGAACGACATCAACATCATCGACCGCGTCTGCCTCATGCGCGGTGCCGCCCTCCCGGCCACGGATACCGACACCTTTATCGAATCGGCGAAGTATTTCCCGCCCTTCGACCCGGTTACCTTCTCCGCCAACGGCGACGACTTCGGCTTCCAAAAGGGTGACACCATCCTCGACGTCTCCCTCTCGAACATCAACCCCGTCGTCCACGTCCCCGGTGCCATCCTCGGCGCCGCCGTTATGCAGAATTTCGAACTGTTCGGCCAGAAGAAGCAGAACTACTCCCTCTACGCCCACGCCCTCTGCCCGGCCATCGCCCAGGTCCAGGTCGACTTCTGGAAGGAAGAGGAAGCCCTCGCCAAGGCCATCGGCACCACCATCTCGAAGGTCGACTACGAAGACTTCTTCAGCCGCTCCTCCATCTACGGTCCGGAATACATGGGCCACGGCTACCGCGTCCCGTTCACCGAAGACTACCGCTACAAGCAGGAACCCTACGGCGACGGCCCGTTCACCCTCGAGAGCCGCTATGTCACGGAAGACGTGCCGATCGGCTGCTACCTCCTGAGCCAGCTCGGGAAGAAATTCGGCGTCCCGACCCCGATTATCGACTCCATAATCATCCTCGCCAACTCCATGCTCCAGCGCGACCTGACGAAGGACGTCGGCTATAGCCTCGAATACCTCGGCATCGCCCACATGGACCGTCAGCAACTGAACCTCTGGATGCGCGAAGGCGTCTACACCAAGGCGTAAAACCGACACGTCACGGTCGCAACACTGTAACGGGAACACATTCTCGAATCACACGCTTATCGTCACGTGGCCGCTTACCGGCGGGCGGCCACGAATTTGCTCCACGGAGACAGCAATGGATAACTTCACATTTTTCAGCCCCACCTATTTCGTCTTTGGTAAAGAGACGGAAAACGATACCGGCAAGTACGTCAAGCAGTTCGGCGGCAGCAAGGTCCTCATCCACTACGGCGGCGGTTCGGTCGTCAAGTCCGGCCTCCTCGACCGCGTCAAGAAGTCCCTCGACGCCGAAAAGATCGGCTATGTCGAACTCGGCGGCGTCCAGCCGAATCCGAAAAGCGGCCTTGTCTACGAAGGCATCGAACTGGCCCGGAAGGAAAAAATAGATTTCGTCCTCGGCGTCGGCGGCGGCAGCGCCATCGACTCGGCCAAGGCCATCGCCGCCGGGGTGGGCTACGCCGGCGACGTGTGGGCCTGCGTTTCCGGCGCGTGTCTCACCCCGCC
>JAJBTL010000406.1:0-7826 GCA_020860865.1 Planctomycetota bacterium
GCCATGCGGGATTTGGACCGCGAAAGCGCCGCCGCTCCCCAGGGCGTCCACTTCACGATTACCCGCGACCGCGCCACCGAAATCGAGGATCGGCTCAACATGCTGTACCTCAATGCGGCGGAAGGATTCCTCCTCGTCTTCCTGGCCCTCTGGCTATTTCTCAATGTCAAACTTTCCTTCTGGGTGGCGATGGGCTTGCCGGTATCGTTTCTCGGCGGGCTGTTTTTCATGAACTGGTTCGGGATCTCCCTCAACATGATCTCGACCTTCTCACTCCTCATAGCCCTCGGCCTCCTGATGGACGACGCCATCGTCATCGCGGAAAACATTGCCGCCCACCTGGCGCGCGGCGAGACACATCTGGACGCCGCGGTAAACGGGGTGACGGAGGTCGGCCGGGGTGTGATATCGAGTTTCATTACCACTCTCTGCGTGTTCGTGCCTCTCATGTTCATCAGCGGCGTTCTCGGCCGGATTCTCTACGTCATTCCGGCCACCCTGATAATCGTCCTGTCCGTCAGCCTGTTCGAGGCTTTTTTCATTTTGCCCGGACATCTCGCCCATTCCTTCACCCACGGCCTGCCCGAGCCGGGTCGGACCAGGCGTCGAATCAACGCGTTTATCGATCACGTTCGGTACGACCTCGTCGGCAGGCTTGTCCGCTTTTTCCTGTCCTGGCGCTATGCCCTGCTGGTGGGTGTGGCGGTGTTGTTCGCGGTGTCCCTCACGCTGTTCGCTTCGGGCCGGCTGAAGTTTATCGTGTTTCCCTCCGTTGACGGTGACACCGCCGTCGCCAAGGTGCAAATGCCGCCCGGAACGCCTTTGTCGTCCAGCGAACAGGCCGCGACCATGCTCTACCGGGCCGCCCTCCGCGCGAACGACCGGCTCAAGGCGGACCAGCCGGACGGTCGGGATCTGGTGACGTCCGTGTCCGTGTATTTCTCCACCAACTCCGACGTCGCCGATTCCGGTCCGCATCTCTTCACCGTCTACGCCGACCTTCTCCAGGGCGATGTCAGGCGGACGTCGATGGCGGAAATGCTTCAGGCCTGGCGCGACGAGGCCGACGTCATTCCGGGAGCGATGAACGTCACGTTCGAGGACATGATGTCCGGTCCCGGCGGAAAGGCTATTGAAATCCGTTTCAGCGCCGACGACCTGTCCGTTCTCCGTCTCGCCGCCGAACGGCTCCGAGCCAGGTTAGCCGACTTCTCCGGGGTCTTTGACATCGGCGACGATCTGACGCCGGGAAAGCCGGAGGTGGTGATGTCTATGCGGCCGGGCGCGCTGGTCCTAGGCCTGAACGCCACCGACATTGCCAGGCAGCTTCGGGCCGCCTACCAGGGCGAAAAGGCGGATGAGCTCCAGATCGGCAGCGAGAACTACGAATTCAACGTCAGGCTGATAGACAGCCCGGAAACGAATCTCGTCAACTTCGACAATTTTCTTCTCAGCGCCGGCGACACGTTCATTCCACTGAGCGCCGTCGCCGACATCTCCTATCAGCGGTCGCCGTCGGTCATCAAGCGGTACAACGGCAGGCGCACAGTGACCGTGTCCGCCGACATCGACTCGACCCGCGCCAACGCGATGGAAATCACCACGGAGTTGTCCCGGAATTTCATCACCCAATTGGAGGCTGAGTTCCCCGGGCTGACCGTGACATTCGGCGGCCAGCGGGAGGCGACCGGCGAGACCGGCGGCTCCATCGTCTGGGCCTTTCTTATCGGCGTCATCGGCATCTTCATTCTTCTTTCGCTCCAGTTCGAAAGTTACCTGGAGCCGGTGGTGATTATGGCCACAATACCGCAAGCGGTTATCGGCGCAATATGGGGGCATCTGTTTTTCGGCATGGACTTCAACATGCAAAGCCTCATCGGCGTCGTGTCGATAGCGGGTATCGTGGTCAACGATTCCATCCTCATGATTGAGTTCATCAAGCTCAGGGAGAAAAACGGCGCCTCGCCCCGGGAGTCGGCACAGTCCGCCTCGAGCGACCGGTTCCGCGCCATCATGCTGACCAGCATCACCACCATCGCCGGTTTGCTGCCGATCTTGATGGAACGGAGCCTGCAGGCCCAGATGCTCATCCCTCTGGCGATAAGCATTGTCTTCGGTCTCGTCGCGTCGACGCTCCTGGTACTGTTCGTAACGCCGGCCATGTATACGGTGGTGGTCGACTACCGCGAATGGCGGGAACGGGCGCGTCGGTAAAACCGGGCCGGACGACACCAATGCTAAAAGTAAATCGGCGGACGGATCCATGGTGATCCGTCCGCCGGTGGTTTGTGGCGATGCGTTTTCCGTTCGCCATGCGACTGGTTTTCTATCCGAGAAGCGACAGCACGTTTTGTGCCTGTGAATTGGCTTGCGATAGCATACTGACACCGGCCTGGGCCAGGATCTGGGAACTGGTGAACTGGGTCATTTCCGAGGCCATATCGGTGTCGCGGATATTCGACTCGGTCAAGGTCAGGTTTTCTATTGCCACTTCAAGGTTGTTGGAATTGGTGTCGAGCATGTTGGTCTGAAGAGCGCCGATTTGGGCCCGGGTGTTCGACACGTCGGTGATAGCCTGGTCGATAATGTCCATCGCCAGGGTCGCGTCCACTTCGAGACAGGCCACGCCGCCGCCGAGGACGTCCCGCAGGGTGAGCGTCCGCGTTTCCTGGACGGCGCTGCCGGAGTCGAACGCCTTGGTGACGGTTGTCTTCCCGAGGTTGTCGATGCCCATGCCCTGAAGGCTGACGACGGTGCGGTCCTGATCGCCGGAACCTTCGCCGAGTTGCAGGGTCATGCCGCCCTGGAAATTACTGACCGATTCCCTGGTGTTATGGCAGGCCTGGGTGACATAGGCGGTCACGCCACGGAGGGCGTTCGCGTCGTCGATGGAGGTTACCGTCAGCGTTCCCGTGCCGGTGAAGACCGAGCCTTCGCCGTAACCGGCCTGGGCAATCGTCGTACTGCCGGCCTTCCCTTCATTGAACTTGATTTTCGCCATCAGGTCTGAGGTTGAGACATTCAGGTTGAGGCCGTTCGTCTTGACGGACTGGCCGTTCACGTTCACCGTCGCGTCCTGGCCATAGGTCCGGAAGGTCGTCCCAGACTCGACCAGGGAGGCGGAACTGACATCGTCCGCCTTGTCGTAGGTGGTAAAGAGGCCGCCTTCGAGTTGCTGCACCTGGATGTAGGCGTCGGATCCGTATTCGGTGGTATGGATGCGGGCGTCCAGGTTGTTGAAGGTGATGGAGCCTGTGTATGTGCCGGTCACGTCGGTGCCGCTGTTTTGCACATTCAGGACAAGGCTGAGACCGGTGGAGGCTGTGTGATCGTCATTCCATATCTGATTGAGGGTCACGGAACCGGCGTTTGTCAAATCGATGCCGCTTTCAGACTGGGCGACCAGCGAGTCGGCGCTCATCGAAGCGTCCTTGTACGCGTACACGGTCGCCAGGCCGGCGTCGTCCACGACGGTTTTGAAATGGATGGAGCCCTCGTCGTCGGTGTTGGTGCCAAGGGAGACACCGGCGGCGACGGACAAGCCGTCGGCGGTGATGTCGAAAATTCCGCCATCCGCCATGATGTCGCTGGCACTGACGTCGTCCTCGTCCAGCGCGACGTTGCCGTAGGAAAGGTAGGCGACATCGCCGTAACTGGCATCGGCCGCGAAGGTGAGCTGGAGGCCGGCAATGCCTGAATTGTTGCATTCCGTGCTGGCGTTCGTGCCGACGCCGCGACCGATGAGCGATTCTTCGGACAGGCTGGAATCCTTGTACAACTCATACGAATGGTTCGCGCCGTCACCGGTGTATTTGATGTAGATATTGCCCTGCCCGTCCGTGTTCTTTCCGTACACGATATCGGCGGCATAGCTGTTGGCGCCGGTGACGGCGGTGATAAGCTGCGCGGTGGTGCCGTCGGCGTTGGTTGTGTAGTTGTCGAGAAGAAGAATCTCGTTCGCCACGATTGCGGTATCGTCCAACGTGCCGGCGACCGCCTCCGTTCCTTCGTTAATCGCCTGGTTGCTGTTAAAAGTCAGACTGGCGTCGATGCCGGTGGAGTCCTTGTAACTGCTAATGGACGAGACAATCTCCGAAACAGTGGTTCCTTTGGGAAAGGAGAACTGCTTCGAACCCTTGTTGCCGGTGAGGACGAATGACTGCGCCTGGGTAAGGCCGTTTTCATCAATTTGCGACAGGCCGGTGTCGGTGGTGTCGATTTCAAGGTAGGCCTTGGCCGCCTGTTTCGTCAGGTCTGCGTCGCCGACCCCGGTGGTGGCGTCCACGTTGGTTGACGTGCCGGTATAACTAACCGTCACCTTGTAGCCGCTCGTCTTGCAGATCTGCTGAAACGACGTGTTACTGGTGTCGATAAGGGAGTTGTTCTGGGTTCCCTTCACCGTGGTGTTGGTTGAGTAATTGATCTCCTTCGACCCGTTCAGGAGCTGATCGGTGGAGTACTTGGTCGAGTTGGCGATGCGGTCCAGAGACTGGATGGCCGAGTCCATCTCGGCCTGGTCCGCTTCGACCTGGTCGGTGCTGACCACGCCTTCGTTGGCGGCGTGGACGGCGAGGGTCTTCATCGTCTTGAGGAGCGAGTTCATCTCGTTCAACGCACCCTCGGCGATGGACAATACGTTGTTCGCCTCGGAAGTGTTTCGCACGGCCCTTTCCAGACCGTTAATCTGGGAGCGGAGCTGTTCCGAAATGACGAGGTCGGCCGGACCGTCCTTCCCCGAATTGATGCGGTAGCCGCTGGACAGTTTCTGAAGGGAGCTGTTGAGATTGCTGTTGCTGCGGTTCATGTTCCGGGTCGTGTTCAGCGCTGCCACATTGGTGGTGATGACCATAGACATTGTGAATCCTCCATAGTGATTTTCACTCCGTTGGCCCGACATCTCCATAACGTCGGGGTGACGCCGTCCATCGCATAGTGCGGTGGACCATTCCTGTGCCCGGATTTATTAGGCCGTGTCCGGGCGCCGGCCGGTGAGCCATAGGCGACCTCCTTGTGCAGGGCCGAAATCAGCGTTCCGCCGGGAAAACTCAGTCGGAAGAGCTATTCAGCGACGAAAAAAGCGTGGTGAGGGTATCGGACTGGCTCTGGAGCTGGCTCAGGGCCGACTCCATCGCGTTGAACTTCCGGTAAAGGGATTCCTCCTTCTTGTTGAGGCGTTCCTCCATTTTTTCCATCTGTTCCTTGAGGGCGGCGATGTTTTCCTCGACATCGCTGTTCGCGGAGGTGAAATAGCCGTCGACAACGTCCGTCAGTTCATCCATCGTCTGGCTGAGCGATCCGCCGAGACCGGTGGACGACAGGCACTGGACGTCGACCAGCTTGAACTTGCCGTCTTCGGCATTGGTGTCGGTGGCGGTGATGCGGATGCCGGAAACCTTGTTCGAGGTGCTGACGCCGATGATGGTCGATGACGCCTGCGTGTCGGTGAATTCGCGAAGCGTCTCCCAGTTTCCGGTTTCGGGATCGAGGTATTCGACGGTGAAATCGCGGAGCGACTCGTCGGAACTGGGATAATAGATGCTGATACGGTCGAGGCTGACGCTTTCCTGAAAGTAGACGGTGTACTGGTTTTCCCCTTCGGCGATGGTCTTGTTGCCGCAGATGCCGTTCCCGTTCCCGAAGTTAGAGGTGGTCTTGTCGCCGTTGATGGCCTGGTTCGGGTCGTCGTAGTCTCAGACGAGGTTGCCGTCGGCGTCGTATTCCTTTTTGTAATTGAAGCTGGCCGACGCGGCGACGTTGGAGGAACGGGTGCTGTCTGAGACATTGGTCTGTCCGGATATCATGTCCTTTAGGACGTCCCAGTTGGTGGAGACCATTTCGTTGAGGGCGTCGAGGTCCAGTTCCATCCGCGAGTACCAGTAGCCGCTCTCGCCGTCCTCCGACGAGTTGTTGGCGACGAAGCTGATGCCGAGATCCGACCAGGTATAGGTGCTCTTGGTGGTGCTGGCGGCGATTTCGCCGCTTGTCAGGCCGTTCGGGTTGTAGACCGCGTAAAAGTTTTCCTCGATGGTGTCCATCAGGGTCCGAAGCGTGCTGTCGCCGTAACAGATTCCCTTTTCCTCGGTGGTCGAGTCGTAGGAGTCGAGGTAGGTAATCATGTCGCTGAGATCGTTGTACGACTGCACCAGGTTTTGGAATTCCTCCACGACCTTCTCGGTATCGGCGGTGACGGAGATGGTGGTGTAGGTGTCGGAGACCGCTTTCAGGTCGAGGGTCAGGCCGAGAATGGCCTGGCTGTTACTGTTCGTCGACGTCTTCAGGAGAATGGGGGACGCGCCGGAATCGGCTTCGCCGTAGAGGACGATGGCGTCCTGCCCCTTGGAGACCTACTGCATCGTGAGGGCTTCGATGTCGGTGTCGATGATGAAGTCGCTGGCGGCGCCGGTGCTCCCGGAGGAGATGGACAGGCGGTAGGAGTTCGTCCCGGTGCCGTCGTTGATGATGGATGCCTTGTAGCCGGCGTCGAGGTTTGAAATCCGGGCCATGATGTCGTTCAGGGTGTCGGTCTCGCTGACGGAGATGACTGTTTTCATGCTGCCGTCAAGGCGCTGGACGCCGTCCTCGCCGGCCGTGCTGGTGCCGGCGATGCCGAGGTGTTCGGCGGTTTTGTTGCCGTCGTAATTGGTGACGGTGATGGAGCCGGTACCGTTCCCCGTTTGCTCGATGATGATACCGTCACCCGCGTCGTTGATGCGGGCATGGACCCCGGTGAGAAGGCCGTTAATCGCGTCGATGACACCGCCGACGGTCGTCTCGTCCGCCAGGTCGATATGGACGGACGTCCCTTGGGCGTTTGTAACGGTGATGACTCCGAGGTCCGCGCCCTTGCCGTTGTTCAGGGTCGAGAGGAGGGTGGAGCGGTCTACGTAATTCCGGTTGAGGCTGGAGCAGTTCTGATGACTGTTCGCCGCCACGGTGGTATCGGTTTTCTCGTCCGCCGTGCCGCACAGGCCGAGGTCGGACGCGAGAGTGCTGACGTCGTCGTATTTGAACGTCACTTCGTCGGAACTGTCGTTTGTGAAAGCGAGGCCGGTGCCGGAATCGCTGACGCCGAACGACATGTCGGTGTAGCCCGCGTCGGCCAGCTGGCTGTTCAGGGTACGGATAAGGTCGTCCAGCGTGCTGGTGGAATCGAGGCCGTTTGTGTTGAGGATGAGTTCGTTCCCGTCCACTTCCATACGGATATAGCCAACGCCGGACACCGTCGCCTCGGTCGTCGTGACGCCGCGGATGTCATACGGATCGGGCACCTCGAAATCGGCGCCGGTCTGGACGCCGAACGCGGCGATGCCGCTGGTACCGGCGCCGGCGAGGTTGCCGCCGACGGTCACGGTCAGGCCGTCTTCCCCGGCGGGAGCGGACACGGACGTGACGGTGATGCCGGTCAGGTCGTCGGAGATGCCGAACCGTATGGCTGCCGAGGTTCCTTGAAGAGACGAGTTCTGGCTGATCTTGTCGGCGACGAGGCTATTCAGGACGCCGAGGTATTCGTCCACCGTTGCTGTGCCGATGTTCTTGCCGATTCCCTCAAGAGCGCCGAGGATTTCGTCCCGCGTCACGGAGACGGTGGCGGTATTGCCGTTGCCGTCGAGGTCAAAATCGACCGTCAGCGATTCGCCCTGGCGCGACAGCCCGGCGCCGCCGTTCAGGGACGACAGTTTTTGGCCGCCGTCGAGGGCCACGGATTCGGCGGTGCCGACGACGACGGGATTCAGGTTTTTCTGAACCTGGGTTCTGACCTGCCCCGCGCTGATCCCGGTGAAATTCTTGTCATTGCCGAAGAGATCGGCGAGACCGCCGGTGACGGG
>JAJBTL010000406.1:7836-10439 GCA_020860865.1 Planctomycetota bacterium
CGGCCAGTTGGGTGTTGAGGGCGGTCAGGAAATCGTTGATGGCGCTGTCGCCGTCGAGACTGTCAAATGAAAGGGTATGGGGCTGGCCGCCGACGGTGACGGCCATGCCGCCGGCGAGGAGAGACTCCATGGCGGCATTGCCGATCGCGGTGGCGCCGTCGATCTTCTCGCCGTAGGTGCCGGTCTGTTCGTACAGCGACCCGAGGGCGCTCGTCCCGAGAAGCATGGACCCGTTGTTGACGCTGTTGTAGGAGTACAGTTCATCCACTTCGGGCGGCACGGTGCCGGAAATGGTGGCGCCCCAGCCCATCGAGTCGGTGCCGTCGCCGAGGTAGACAATGCCGAGACTTTCGGCGATGGAACCGGCGAACTGGTAATCGTAGACGTCGGACAGGCCGGTGATGTAGATGCCCTTGGCATCGGAGTCGATGGCAAAGTCGATATTTTCCAGGCCGGCCACGCCACTGTTCCGCAAACTTTCGCCCATGAAGGACAGGAGATCGTCAAGGGTGGCGTCCGGGTTGTTATTGATATACCGGAGTTGATCAGAATCGAGCAGGTCGGAATAGGTGAACGTGCTCAAGGCATCGCCGTTCAGGCCGATGGCGACCTGGAAGGCGGGGCTGGTGCCGTCGACGCCCGCTCCGCCGTTCAGGGCGGACAGTTTGGTCGAGCCGGACAGGGTGGAGTCGGCGACGGTCGGCAAGGACGTTTCGGAGCCGATGCCGGTTTTGTTGGCGCCGGACAGGGACGAGAGCATTGGTGAGGAAACATCGCCGAGAAGGCGCGTGCCGCCGAAGGATTCGCCGTCGGCCGTGACCTGGTAGGTGCCCTGTAGGCCAAGCTGTTCACCGGTGAGGGGTTGCTTCAACTGCATGTTCCCGGATGAATCGGCTTCGTACAGGGGGGGGCGACGGTGTAGGTGTTTCCGACCTGGCCGCCGGTGAAGGTGAAACCGTTCGCGTCGTCGTTGATGGCGAGCTTGAGGTTGCCGATAAGGTCGGCGGCGGCATCGCCGGCGGCGGTCTCCTTCAGTGCGGCGTTGGTCGAATTGAGAACGTCCGACACCGTCTCCGCCTCGGAAAGGTCGACATAGACGTCGACCGACCCGGAAGCTCCCTTGACGGTGATGCAGATGCTGCCCTGCTCTATACCGAGGCCGTCCCTAAGGGAAGTAAGCGCGGTGTTCGAGCCCATGTAGTATATGCTTGACCCGTCCATGACGGTGACGCCGTCGGCATTGAGCGTGGAAGAGCCGGCGATGCCGAGGTCGGCCGCGGTGGTGCCGAGTCCGACGTTTTGAATCTTCATCGTTCCCGAGACGCCGGTATCGTCCACTATTTTAATGCTTGAACCGTCTTCGCCGACGCTTGCCTCAATCTGGATGCCGGCGGCGCCGTTCAGTTCGTTGATGACCTCGTCCCGCGATTTGCAGGCCGACAAATCAACCACGCAGGACGATCCCGATGCGTCGGTTATTCTGACCGATCCGCGAAAAACGCCGTTGCCGCCGTTCAGTTCCTCGAGCTTGACCGAGTTGTCGACGCGGGCCTTGGAACTTTCAAGCGTAATGGTGCCGGTTTTCTGCGTCGATCCGGACGGAATGACGGCACTGGTCTGGCTTGAATAGCCTTTCGTCATGTATTGGGTGGTGGTGGCGAGCTGGGCGACGCGGAGGGAATAGCTGCCCTCCACCGCGTATTGGGTGGCGCTGGCGGCCAGGGACGACTCGTTTGACGAGGTGGTCGCTTTCGCGTTCCACAGCGCCGAGCTGTTCAGGTTGCTGACGCTTGTCTTCAGGGACGAGAGCATCCCGTTCACGGACTGGTAGGCTTCGAGCCTGAGCTTTTCCGAGACGCGGTTGTAGCTCGTTTTCTGAACCTGCATCAGCGCCTCGACGATGCTGGCGGTGTCGAGGCCCGACACGAGACCGGTACTTGCCTGGATAGCCATTTCGTTCTCCTTGGCGGGTGACGCGGACTAGTTCCACGCCGAATGCGGCAGATCGGCGGCGGCAAGCGGCGATCCCAGGAGACGGACGAGCGCCCTCTTACGGCTGAGAAGAGTACGCCGCGCCGCTTCGATCGACTTGTCTTCTACAGCGTTCATCTTTTCGACGCGCTTCATAAGTTCCTGGCAAACGAGAAGCAGGCGAAATCGTTCGTTGGTAAACATGGCATTCTCCTCTTCACTTCTTTTTTCTCATATTTCAAATCATTGCCCTGTTCCTTGCATAAGCAATTTACGGAGTATTGGCGGTGAACTTTAATCGTATTTTCTTGCAAGTAACTCTATTACAACCATTTACAAGATAGTTTATGTGGACCAAAATCCTCTCCCAATACCGTGGACCTGCCTCTTTTTGGGACATTTTTAGAAAACGACGTGATTTTTTTCCAAATTGTCCGAAGCGTAAAACTCTCCTCATAACAATCGCTAAAAAGTGAAATTAGAATTACGACGCGGCTTCGAGGCGTCATATAGTTCTTTTTAGAAAGCATAAAATGAGAGCGAAGGAACCGGTCGGTTGTGCGGAAATGGGGCACGTTCGGAAAGTATTGAAAATACGTGAAAATAATTTGTGAGAAATTTCTATTTCTAAA
>JAJBTL010000406.1:10449-18009 GCA_020860865.1 Planctomycetota bacterium
GCGAACCCGGCAGGTTTCTCCTGTTGATGGTGATCGGCACCAAACCCGCCAGGCAGGAATTTAAAAAAAAAGGGACGCCCTCGATGAGAGCGTCCCTTTTTTGGTGACGTCGATTTTCCGCGATGGTCAATTGGCGATTTTAATGTCCTGTGCCGCGTCGCTATGATAACGGCGATGGTAGTATATGGCGCTCCGGTTGATATTCAATAATTCGACCTGACGGAGAAGCGGCAGCGATCGCTCGCCGTCCATTTCCACCGCCGCCCGCCGATCGGACACGCTCATTCGCTGTAATACCCGTTTGAGCCATTCATTCTCCCGGCTCAGCTTCTCCAGTTCCCGCTCCCGCTCCTTCCGCGCTTCCATTTCGGGATTGAGAAGCTTGGCGCCCTTTTCCATGACCTGCGGAGCGGATTTGAGAACGGTCCGCTTCCAGGCATGGATGAGGGACGGATGGACGGAATACCGGCTCGACAATTCCGCCACGGTGAATTTGCCCTTTATCGCTTCCAGTGCCACCTTCGCCTTAAATTCAGGGGTGTATTTGCGCTTTTCCTGTGTCATAACGGCCTCCCATCATAGTCGAATCAATGCGTCTCTCAATGATGTAATAGGCATTTCCCGGGCGAGGTAACCGACTTTTTGAAAAAATTACCATCCATTGAATCGTTACAAATAGTCGAGAAGGCTCATTTGCATATACTGGCCCGCCACCTGGAGTGAAGCGTTGTACGCCTTCTGGGCGGCCGTGTAATTGAGAATGGTCGCGGCGAGGGCATTCGTATCCATGCCGACCTCGGATTCGTAAATGGCTGTGTAACTGAGAATGTCCTCGCTATAGCGGTCCGAAAGCATTTCCAGGCGGGCACTCCGGGAACTGACGGTGGCGCGGGCTTCAAGGAGACGGTCGATGTCGGAGGCGAAAACGTCGACCAGGTTATGAAGCGCCTCGACATCATTGGCGTTCATCGCTTCGATGGCATCGTAGATGGTCGAAAAGATGTTACTTTCCCGCGCCTGGCCGGAAACTCCGGCACTGCCCGTGGACATGGTGAACGTATCCTGACCGGCTGCGGAAAGGGTGTTCGAGGCAATCGTCATCGTCCCGACCTGGATACGCTCGCCATTGGCGTCGAGGGCGTAGTCCCCGTTCTTTGTCGTTTCGTAGAGGGTGACCAGACCGGTCGATGCGTCCGTCAGTTCGCCTTTGGCCGTCATATGACTGCGGGACGAATCCTTGTACAGACAGACTGTCGTATCGTCTCCGTTGGAGGAAACGGTGCCATAGGCCGTGCCGGAATAGTCGGAGTGGACGCCGGGAACGAATCCGGCCATATCCACTTCCTGCATGACGGTATGGAGGGAGCCTTCCGGACGGATACCGCCGGGAACAACCCGAATCCCCGAGTTGTTATACTCCGCCACCGACGTATCCACCGGGCGGCCGCCGTAGTAGTTCAAATTAACCGTGCCGGACAGGCCGGAACCATTCTTCTCCACCAGGACGAGATTGTCCGCCATACCCTCGACCGCGCCGCCGGAGGCGATGAAGCCTTCCGCCACCAGCGAACTGTTGTCCCTGTTTTCATAGGACGCGGACAAGGCGTCGGCATCGCTGTAGACCCGCACATAGTAGCCGGAATCAATCAGGGTCTGCGTGCCGTCTTCCGCGATCAGGAGCGCCTTCCCGTCGGTCCGGCCCTCGCTCGGCGGATAGTAGGCGACCTCGACATGGACGTTGCCGTTACTATCGGCATTAACGCCGGCGACCAGGCCGTTCAGGTCCAGCCCGGACAACTGTTCGTAGATATCGTTCATCCGCTCGTACGAGTCAGCGTCATGGGACACCGTGAGGTAGGCTCCGGCCAGCTTGGATGTGAATTCAAGACTCGACCCGTCCTCCGAGATATCCAATCCGGCGTAGACTCCCGCCTCCTCGACCGCTCGCATGAGATCCTCGACCGTGGCAAACGTGGCGGTCAGGTTGTACGAAAGGGAATCAAAGTCCTCATCCGCCGGAAGTTCGACATAGACCGACCCGCCGACGCACTCGTACCCTTCGACCCCGGTGATGGCGATTCTTCCGGATTGGGCGGTGGCGAGCGGCGTCTGTCCGTCCAGCGGCATGGTGCCGGTGGCGATAAGTTCCTCGGGCTGGTCGCCGTAGGCTGGCCGGTAGAGTTCCAGCCGCAGGTGCGTGGCGCCGGCGGCGTCTGTTTCTTCGAACAGGCGAACGGTGACGTTGCCGTCCAGATCCGTCGTGGCCGGGTGGTTCAGGTCGAACTCTTCGGCCGGCGGCTTGTCCAGGCCGGTGATGTTCCAGCCGGAGAGGATGTTCATGACGTCCAGGCTGACTCCGTCGGCGTCGGCCTCTTCGACAAAGGCGGGGACGTTCACGACGCCCTGGTAACCGTCTCCGAAGTCCGCCTGGAGATTTACCTGGGCGGAGTCGACGTTGCCGCCGAGGACGATGCCGACGCTTCCGCTGATGCCGGAGCCGTTCGCCTCGGTCAGTTGGACCGTTCCGCCGTCGCTGCCGCATGTTCCCGAGGCCACCATATCGCCGGCCTTGGCCCGGTCGAGGGGAACAGCATAGACCTCGACGTACAGTTCATCGTCGGGCGCGGTTCCCCGTCGCGTCACCTTGGCGTACAGTTCGCCGTTCATACCGCAATTGTAGCCGGTGGACAGGTTGGCCATGTCCCAGTTACTGAAGACGCCGGACGAATCGGCGCTTGTTTCCCTGATGGTGACGGCACTCGTCTTCGAGCCGTTCGTGATGGTATAGACGCCGTCGCCGTACCCGTCGAGATCGGCCAGGAGGGTCGATTTGGTGATGGCCGGATTGAGATCGCGGCCGTGAAGGAAGCCGTCCAGGACAGCGTCCGGAGTGGCCGGATCGAACGAGGCGGCGGTTCCATTGATACCGAGAGCGGTGGCGACGCCGGACCCGGCGTGGTCGTCGACGGCCAGAAGGGCGAAGCGGCTGCCGGCGGCGTCCGTCTTGTCGTGGACGGTGGTGGCACCGCCGATCCCCTCCGCGACGCCCGCCTCTCCCGCGTTGTAGCCCGGCGCTCCCGAATAGGTCAGACCCTTCTTCCTCTCTTCGGCCGTCGGCTCTGGAAGCGTCTCGCCGAGGTCGTATTCCTGCAGGCTGATTCCCGTCCCGTCCGGGTTCTGGGTGACCTTGACGTAGCGGTCGGTCATGTCCTGCCAATCGAGGGTGGAACCGTCGAGCCACGAACAGGTCGACGGCGACAGATTCCGCGAGGCGTCGAGAGTGGCTTTTTCGATAGTGTCCTTGACGTCTTCGAGGGTGGTGCAGCCGGAAAGATCGATTTCCAATCCATCCGGGTAGGCGCTGTAGGAGATGACTATCTTTCCCTTGGGAATACCGGAGCCGCCGTTCAGCGCGGAGAGGCTGGTCGAGACATCGGTACCGAGATTGACGCGGGCGCTCAGGTCGCCGGTCGACATGGACGTGGTGGAATTCCCGAACGCGCTCGAACCGCTGCAACTGATGGCGGTGGTGCTGTTCTGCCCCGTGGACACGGAAATGACATCGTTGTTTCCGTTATACAGGACATCCCCGCCCTGGGTGGTGTACGGCGCACTGGTCGAGGCGGAGCCGCCGAACAGGTAGCGTTCGCCGTCGGTGGCGTTGGCGCTCAGGAGAAGCTGCGACAACATATCCTTGAGTTCGGTCGCCATGGCGCTCCGTTCTCCGGCGGTGGCGGTGCTGCTGGAGGCGTCTATGATGAGCTGGTTCATCTCGTCCATCATGGTCTTGATGGAGCCGAGATGCGAATCGACGAGATTGAGGCTGCTGGTGGCGGACGTGATGTTTTTGACATACTGTTCCGTCCGCGTAATGGTGGTCGTCATCTTTATTCCGTTGATGGCCGCCACCGGGTTGTCGCTCAGGCCGAGAACGGTGCTTTGGGCAAAGACCTGATTCTCATACTTCACATAGGAAGAATAGTTGTTCGTCAGGTAGGAGATATTCCTGCTCTGGTTCATCTGGGAGGTGATACGCATGGTTTTCCCCTTGGCGGTGAGACGGCCGGACAATTACATGTTGATAAGGGTATCGTAGATTTCATCGACGACGCTGATGTAGTGCGCCGCGCTCTGATAGGCCCGCTGGTAGGTGATGAGGTTGAGCGCCTCCTCGTCCTCGTTGATGCCGCTTATCGATTCGCGCTGGTTGAATGACTGGAGGAGGATGTCGGCCTTGAGGGATTTCCGGGTGGCGGCGCTACTCGCTTCGCTGCCGAGACGGCCGACGAGGGTCTGGTAATATTCGTCCGGCGTTTGGCCGCCGAGGCGATCGATGCCGGTATCGCGGAAACCCTGGAGCGACTGCAGGCCGCTGTTGTCGCCGCCGGCGGAACTGGTGGCGACGCACATGTACTGGGGATTGGCGGTGAGGATACCGTTGACGCCGATGTCGGCGGCGGTGTGGCCGGTGAAGAAGACGTTCATGCCGAGAACGGCAAGGACGCCGGACGTGTCCGATTCGAAAGAAAAGCCGTAGTCGTCCGACAAACTTTCAATCGTCACCTTGTACTCGTTGTCGACGCTCACCCTGAACGCTCCGGGCACGGCGTCGTCAAGCGCCGATTGCAACCGGTTGATCAAGGAATTGGACGCGTCCGGATTGGCCGGATCCCAGAGAATCATGTCCGGCTCGCCGGACGGGCTGTCGCGCCCGTCCAGGTCGATGTCCACGCTGACGCTTGTTTCCTGGCCGGTGTTGGCATTGTATACGACGAGCACGAGGGTGCCGTTGACGATCTGGAACGTTCCGTCGGCGGTGTCTGTCTTAATGGCGAGTTTGTCCAGGGTCACCGACGGATCGACGGGCGAATAGAGAGAGGTGAGAGAATCAAACGGCTCGCTTCCCCGCATCTCCGAGTAGGCGCGGTTGAACTCCCAGGTAAAGGCTGCGGCCAGGGAATCCACTTCGTCAATATAGCCGGGGATGATGGTGTCGCGTATTTCCGTCTGGGCGGCGATGGTCCCCTCGCTCGAATTGAGCGGATGGCCGTCCCTGGAAAAAACGGGAGTCGCCGCCATCAGGCCGTCGCTCCTTTCGTATTCGACAGCCACTTCGTAGTGCTGGTCGAAATATACCAGACTCCGGCCGTTCACCGAAACAATGCAGGAACCGTTCTTTTCGTCAGTGACCTCAATGTTCGTCAATTCGCTCAACTGGCGGAGCGCCTCGGTCCGCGAATCCCGCAGGTCGGCGGCGGTGGTGGAGGACAGCCCAGCGCTTTCGGCGGCGACAATGGATTTGTTCAGGGAGGCGATGGTGGCGGCGAGGTCGTTTATGGTGGCGACGGCGTCCTCGACCGCCTTGTTGGCGGCGGCGCGCTGCTCGTTCAGGCTCGAGGCAATGGTATTGAAATGCTCGGTCAATGCCTTGGCGTCCTCGAGAACGGTGCTGCGGTTGGACAGGCTTTCGACATGGCCGGCAAGGTCGGACATCGAGTTCCAGAAATTGTTCAGGTCGTCCGAGAGCGCGGTGCCGGTGAGTTCGGAGAAGGTGTTCTGGAGGGTGGTATAGTAGGAGTTGATATCGCAGGCGTAGGAATTGGAACTGGTGGCGGTACGGAGCTGCTTGTTCGCGTAGGCGTCGGCGAGGCTGGAGACGGAGACGACGGATACGCCCGATCCAAGGATGTGCCGTCCGGTGTTGACCGTGGTGACGGCGGTCTGGGTGACGACCTGGCGCGAGTAGCCGGTGGTGTTGACGTTGGACATGTTCTGTCCCGTCACCTGTAGGCCGTAGTTGGCGGCGAGGAGCGCGGATTTCCCGATTTCGAGTGAACTGAAGGCCATGTGATTTCCTTTGCGGAAGAGGTTTTTTCTTCTCGGATGCACTCGAGTGGCTTGCCAGGTCGACATCCTCCGGTGTCGGATAGAACTATGGCTCTGCCAGTAGCAAGGCGAAAACGCCCTGTGCCGCAATGGTTTTTATCGGTGCGTCATAATCGAGCGGAATACCTCGTTCGTTGCCTCGTTCCGGCGCTGTCCGGTTTTCAGGCGATGTTTTTCATGAATGGGACAGGAGTGTAAAAGAATGGCGTAATGGTGTGGCGTCTGAGTTTCACCAGGGTTGTCCGTTCTGTTCCGGAACTTTGCGGCCGGAGTTTCAGAAAATCGTGAATCGCTTCAGAACGTTGTGTTTTGTGAACGGTGGACGGAACTGTCGGACCGTCCCGACAGCGGCGAACAATCCAGCCGTTATTGGGGAATTGCCCGGTTTTTACCGATTTGTCCTAAAAATACCGGATAATATTTTGGCTATTTTCAGACCGATTTTTGCTTTCGGAACAATGTCGATCGACCGGCGGTTTCTTCCGTCGACCATGGCATTTTTTTCCAGGCAAAAATCGGTGAAAAATGGAAAAAATCCCCGGAAACTCCGGGGATTTTCAGTATACGGTAAGATTTTTCCGATCGGGTTATTGAAGAAGGGTAAGGACGTTTTGGCTCAACTGATTCGCCTGAGCCAGCATGGACGTACTGGCCTGGCTCATGATCTGGTATTTGGTAAAATCGGTCGTCTCCGCCGCCATGTCGCTGTCGCGAATCGCCGATTCGGTGAGGGTGATGTTTTCGACCGCCACTTCGAGGGAGATGATGTTTGTTTGCAGCATGTTTGACTGGAATGCGCCGAGACGGGCGCGGAGGTTGGTGACGTCGTCCACCGCCTGTTCAATAATCTTCATGGCGAGAATCGGATCCCGGGACAGATCGGCGACGCTGCCGCCTTGGATGTCCTGCAGGCTGTAGAGCGTGCCATCGACGGTGACCTGGCCGAGGTTCGCGGTATCCATCGACTGGACGGAGTAGACGGTCCGGTCCTGGTCGCCGGAACTGTTGCCGAGCTGGAACTGCATGCCGCCGACAAAATTCGACAGCGTCTCCGTGGTGCTGGAGCGCGGGTTCGTGGCGTAGGTCATGACCTCCGTCAAGACGTCCCCCTGGGTCACGTCAACGTCGTCCGAAGTGGCGCCGACGGCGGTGGTGCTTCCGTCCACGTCCACGGTGGTTGTCGACTTGATGTACAAGCCTTTCAGATCGGTGTCGCTGATGTACAGGCCGTTATAGAGGCTTTCCGGGTTAATGTTGAACGAGGCGGAAAGGCCGCTGGTTCCGAGAGTCACGGTCAGCCGGCCGGCGCCGTCGTAGGCGAAGTTGACATCCTCGGTGGTGCCGATGCCGAGCTGGGCCTTCACCGACGGGTCGCGCGCGCTGAAATCGACGTAGAGGTTCGTATCGTTGTTGTTCGTGTCTATGAGCCCTGTCACTTCGGTGACGACCGACATGGGTGTGAAATACCGGTCGTCCTTCTTGATTGACGTCTCGTTTTCCTCCACCGCCTGAAGCGCCTGCGCCCGGGAGTACAAGGAACCCGAGTCGTAACCGGCCACAGCGATGGTGGTCAGGCCGAGGCTCCCCGAGTTGAAGGCGAGCCTGCCGGTGAAGTCGGTTGTGGTGGCATTGGCGACGAGGCCGTTCGTGAGGATGGCGGACCCGTTCAGGGTC
>JAJBTL010000095.1:0-11673 GCA_020860865.1 Planctomycetota bacterium
CATTTACATTCGGTGTGTCTGTCGCTGGCTTCGTATATTGTGACGACACACTCTAACGCATTCGATAACGAGGAGTTTTTCGAAGCGGTTAGGAAAACCGGGAAGAGGCAGCTTCTTATCTCTGGCATCGTCACCGACGTCTGCGTCGCCTTCTGCACGTTGTCCGCCCTGGAAAGAGGCTACGAAGTTTTCGTAGTGACCGATGCCTCGGGCACGTTCAACGTCGCCGCCCGCGAGGCCGCCTGGCTGCGCATGACCAGCGCCGGCGCCCAGCTCCTCAACTGGTTCGCCGTCGCCTGCGAACTGCATCGCGACTGGCGAAACGATATGGAGGGGCTTGCCAAACTCTGTGCCGATTGCATACCGGACTACGCCAACCTGATGACCAGTAAAAACTACAAGGGATGACCAATCCCGGACGCTGAGTCCGTCGGTCAAACCGGCCTTCCCGAGATCCGACTGGAGAGGACCGGTCTGGCATAGTAAAGAGACCATGGTTCAACTCCTACTGGAAAGATACGGATATTTATCTTGTTCCGCCAACCGAATCTGATAGTATTTCTTTAACGCCTTTAGTGAATAAAAGGCTACTTTAAAGCGGTGGGAATGGAGTTTGTCCACGCGGTACCGGAATTTTGGGAATGACGTTGCCGATTTGCCGACTGCCGCCATGGGGGACGGCGGAAGACAACCGGGAGTCACGCGGGAGCGGCGTCATCCCAAGCGTTCTTGATGCCGGCTGCGTCCGGTTACAACGAAGTGCAGCGCCGCCAGATGCCTCATGATGGGAGTTACCCTTGGGGATTGTGGCACACTGGGGGAGACGGCGTTTAGTAGAGCCCCGCAGGCGAACCGGGCCGAGCGACGAGAGGTCGCACGGCCCGGCGGTTTTCTGGAAGGATGTGGCAGCGAAAATTTTCCCATCCGGCCAAAACATCTTGACAAGCCAGCCAAAAAGCCTATAATCATACTTTCCATTCAGCACGGCCCGACCGTGTATTGAACCGTGAATGGATCAAAAACAAAAACATCGGGGAGTGGCGCAGCTTGGTAGCGCGCTTCGTTCGGGACGAAGAGGCCGCTGGTTCGAATCCAGTCTCCCCGACCAATTAAAAAAACTCACGGGTTGGACTCAAGCGGTCCAACCCGTGAGTTTTTGTACATAACCATGACTATTACAAGGGTTATAGGTTTGGTAATTTTAGTCCGGATGGACTCGGCTGGTCACATCCATGTCTCCGTAAAACACATGTATGAACCATTCCTGAGCCATTCCTACGCCATTCCTGCCATTCCTACGCCATTCCGGAATCGCTGTAAGTCTGAAACTGAGATTTCCACTGTGGCATTCCAAATGCCAATATATGCCACGCAGGAATTGCGCAATTACCTCGCTCTGGGCAGCTGCTCCCATCGTGTCGTGTAACGCGGAGACATCATATCTCGCCGCATTCGCCGGTCCCCGCCAGTTCCCTGGCTGGCATAAAATATGGCCCGATCTCCAAGGTTGCGGTTCATCTTGTCCACCACCTGCATAAGTGCGATCTGCTTTTCCCGGTTCCCCGGCTGGAAAAACAGGTTGCCCTGCTGCATCTCCGCGACAGCATTCACGATGTCCAGCGCCATAACACCGGCCTTTCTTGAACAAATACCCTTTCTGGTAAATTCTCCGCAATCCGGCGATGGCGGCGGTTATAATGTCGGCGGTGCAAGCTGTGGCCGGAATAAGCGACACCGAAATCCCAGTTGTGTACTGCTTGTCCTGCTCGCGGAAGCGGTTGGTCGCCACCCACACATAGACGCCATTGGCGAAGCTGTTCTGTTTTCGCAGCTTCTCGCCCACTCTGGCGGCATATGTGGCCACGGCCTGCTCCAACTCCGACAGCTCCGCAACCAGTTTGCCGAACGACCGCGAGACCACGATTTGCTGCTTGGGCGGCGGCTGTTCCTCCAGCTCAATGCATGGCTCGCCTCGGAGTTCCCGTACCGTCCGCTCCAAGACCACGCTGTACAGGCTCCGGGCCCTGGCCGGCGCCAGGTGCATGAGTTCCAAGGCGGTGGTGATGCCCAGACGGTTAAGCTTTTTCTTTAGCCGTCCGAAGACGCCCCATACGTCATCCACCGCCATGTCATCTAACACGGCGTCGATTTCCGTCTCTGTTTCCAGCTTCAGACTCCTGAGACCTCGTCTCTTGGCGGTTCGGTTGGCCGCCTTGGCCAGCGTTTTCGTTGGCGCCATGCCGATGCTCACCGTGATGCCGGTCCACTTCTTGACCGTCCGCGCCAGATTGTCGCCGAATTCCAGTCTCAGTGCATACGACATCTCCTCCAGCTCCAGGAATGCCTCATCAATGGAATATATCTCCATCCGCCGAGCGTGGCCTGACAGGCATTGCATTACTCGTCGGCTGAGATCTCCGTAAAGGGTGTAATTGGACGAGAAGACGGCGACATTGTTTTTGCGGATCAGCTCCTCGGCCTGGAAATAGGGCACACCCATGACCAGCCCAAGCGCCTTGGCGTCGGGAGTGGCAACGATGACGCAGCCGTCGTTGTTGGACAGCACCACCACCGGACGTTTGGCCAGATCCGGCCGGAAGACTTTCTCGCACGAGGCGTAGAAGGAATTGCAGTCCACCAGGCCGTACATTCACACGTCCTTGATAACGTGCTTGACCACGCCCCAAATGGAAAGCTCGTCGCCCTCCTCAAAGTCGATGGGAGGGGAGTCAGGATTCTCGGAGACCAGCTGCGCGACGCCGTTCCTGAGCCGGAAGCGTTTGAGGGTGAATTCACCGTTGACCACGGCGACAACGATGCTGCTGTGACGGGCATCCAGGCTCTTGTCCACCACTAAAATGTCACCGGGGGCAATGCCGGCATTGATCATGGAGTGTCCAGCAACTCTGACCAGGAAAGTTGCTGACGGATTCTGGATGAGGTGTGCGTTGAGATCAAGCGGCGGTTCCATATGGTCGTCGGCGGGCGATGGAAAGCCGGCCGGAACCTTGCTCCCAGAAAACGGTAACGGTAGCGGATCGCTGACGTGGGGCGGATGTATGGAGGCAATATCTTTAGCCATGATATAAATTCCCGGCAAGACGTATTGTTTAACGCAAACAAAACCGGTTATTGCAATGGGATACAGAAGAACAGGACAGCTTATAATGCTGTCCTGTTGTGCTATGGTGCCTTCTATTGGGAGATGTATCATGTGTGGCAGGTTTGCGTTATCCGAGATTCCCAGGTCGCTTCTTCAGTCTTTTGGTCTATCGGTGCCGGTAATCACACCCAGATATAACATCGCGCCAAAGCAGATGGTGCCTGTGGTCATGGTCGATGGGGGCGGTCAGCCTACCGTCCAAGAATTGCGGTGGGGACTTTTACCGTATTGGTCATAGGACTGGAGCGCTGGCACCCGCATTATCAAGCCGGCCCGTTGTCTTCGCCGGGCTTTGGGATGAATGGCGGCATGAGGGCGAGAACGTTCGCACATTTACCATCGAGCCGTTGACTCTTGAACGGCAAGTGGGCGGGAGCGGGCTCTTGACCATATCCGGGCCGGAGAGAGCGATACGGGCAGAAAGACAGTCCAAGAGTTTCACAAGCAACTCTGCAATACGGTTATCCTTCACCCGGCCTGCGGCAGCGGGAACTTCCTTTTTACCAGCCTCAAAATGATCAAGGAGCTGGAGGGCGAAGTGGTGTCGGCCCTCCTGGACCTCGGCGACATCGAATACCTGCATGGCGAGGACACACCCACCGTCGGGCCGCAGCAGTTCCGTGGTATCGAACTTAATTCGCACGCGGCGGACATCTCAGAGCTGGTGCTTTGGCTGGCCTATCTTCAGAGCCACTACACAATCAACGGTCGCGTGCCGCCGTCCGAGCCAATCATTCCGGAAGACCACGTTATTGAACGGCGTGACGCCATTCTGGATTATGATGTCACCGCAGAGTCCCCCTATAGGAATCCCCGTCCAGCGGCACCCTGGCCGAAGGCCGGTTTTATCGTGGGCAATCCTCCTTTTGCCCGTACAAACAAACTACGATCCTTGTTTGGCGACGAGTATTTTGACGGGTTGCATAGTGCCTACCAGGATACGAATTCCCCGTAAAAGCTAAAAAATGTCATGACATGAATTTTTACGCTGCCGACTCATAATACTCGGCAAAATGGACTGTCCACATACCGTGAGGCGCTGAAGATTCACCCCGCCGTGTAGGTGGGGTGTAATCTTTAATGCTACGGATTTACCGTGAAACACTTCTGTGGTGCGATATAACTTTTTTATACCAAGCATATTATGTTGTTGGCAATGCAGTTGCTCAATATATTCCACCGAAACACATCAATCGCCGTCAACGCGGCCGTACCGCATTTTAAAATGTTCTCGGAGGAAATCATTATGCCTGATTGTAAAGACACGGAAGAACGGACCATGATGCTTTTGGTTGATGCCGGCAACGCCAAAAGCAAGGCCATGGAAGCGGTCACGGCGGCTAAACGTGGCGAATTTGATAAAGCCGACGCACTCATGCTCGAAGCTACGGAAGCCATGACCAAGGCGCATCAGAACCAAAGCGAGTTTATTCAGGATTCCCTCGACGGCAACGAAAGCACCGTCACCCTGCTTATGGCCCATGCCGAGGATCATATGATGGGGGCGATTATCGCCAATGACTTTGCCAAGGAAATTATCGAGTTGTACCGCCTGCTGCTTCCGGTTCGAAAAGGAGAGCGCAAATGAAAATCGTCATGGTCTGCGCCTACGGCATGTCAACCAGTCTGCTGATGAAAAAGATGAATGCCGCAGCCGAAGAAAAAGGCGTCACTGTCGAAATCAGCGCCCACACTCCGGTTGAAATGGAGGAGAAAAAGTTCGACTGCGACATCATCCTCCTTGGGCCGCAAGTCGCCTACCACAAGGAACGGCTCCAGACAATGTACCCGAACATTCCGGTGGCAGCCATAGCCATGATGGACTACGGCATGATGAACGGCGAAAAGGTACTTGAGGACGCCATCGCCGCCGTTACCAACCACTAACAACACTCCACGCACTCTAAAGCATTTTGAGAAATTTCAAAAACGTACGGATTTAGAATTTCTCAAAATGCTTTGACGGTTATCCAATTCCGATCCGCCGTACCGCGCGCGGATTCGCACCAACTCGTCCCGCCAGGAGAAAGGAAAACGAGGAATGGCAAAGAAATTTTTATGGGGAACGGCCACGGCTTCCTATCAGTGCGAAGGAGCATGGAACGAGGACGGCAAGGGCTTGTCGGTATGGGATGTTTTCTCCCACGAATCGCCCCTTAACATCAACCACGTTACCGGCGACGTGGCCTGCGACCATTACCATCGGTATGAAGAAGACTTCAAACTTCTTGCCGAGGGCGGGCATAACAGTTACCGCTTTTCCATCGCCTGGCCGCGCCTCATCCCGAACGGCACCGGCGAGGTCAACCGAAAGGGAGTGGAGTTTTATCACAAATTCATCGACAGCATGATCGCCCACGGTCTGGAACCGAACCTGACCCTGTACCATTGGGACCTTCCCGACGCATTGGCTCGGAAGGGCGGCTGGGAAAATAAAGAAACCGCCTACGCCTTCGCCGACTTCGCCCGGCTCTGTTTCAAGGAGTACGGCAACAAGGTCAAAATCTGGGTCACCATAAACGAACCGAAATACTCCCTGTTTTCCATGTACGCCGCCGGCAACTATCCGCCCAATGTGCAGGACACCCAAAGACTGATGGTCGCCGCCTACAACACCATGTTTGCGTCAGCGCTGGCGGCGATTGAATTCCGCACGTTCAAGGATATCGGCCACATCGGCATCGTCGCGGACTACGACCCGGTCTACGGTGTCGACGACAGCGAAGAATGCAAATTCGCGGTACGCATGGCCGATCATGTCCTGAACGGCTGGGTCACGGATACGGCGATAAAAGGCACGTTTCCCCGGGAGCTGGTCGATACGCTGGCACAACGCTTTGACGTCGGCTTTATGAAAGACGAGGACAAGGCGATATTCGAGGCCGGGACCCTCGACTTCCTCGGCATCAACTATTATTTCCGGGCCTACGTCCGTCCCTACACCACCGGGGAATGCATGCTCGCGGCCAACAATACCGGGAAATCTGGCGCCAATGTCAGTGAAGTCGACGGCGTCCAGCGCACCATGGTCGCGAAAGGCATGTTCGAACGGATCAAGGATCCGGAAGGCATCTATACCGAATGGGACTTTGAAATATTCCCGGACGGAATGTATGCCCTGTTGATTGAACTGCGTGACCGGTACGGCGACATCCCGCTCTATATTACGGAAAACGGACTTGGCATCAGGGAAAAACCGGTTGACGGCAGGATAGACGACGACGCCAGGGTGGATTTTCTCGATCAGCACATCCAGGCGCTGCTCCGCGCCAGGAGCGAGGGAATCAACGTCTGCGGCTACTATGTCTGGTCCGCGTTCGATCTCTATAGCTGGGTGAACGGCTATGACAAGCGGTATGGATTGATTTATGTCGACTTTGACGAAGGCAATCGGCGCATACCGAAGAAAAGCTATTATTGGTACAAGAATTTCATTCGAAAATTCGAGGAGGGGAAATAATGGACGGGTCTGCCCAGAAAGTGTCGTGGGTTGAAAGAATACTGCTGCCGTTTGCCGAGAAATTGACGCGGCAACCGCATCTGGCCGCCATCCAGAAGGCGTTCATGTCCTGCATGCCCATTATGATGATTGGCAGCTTTGCCCTGATCCTGGCGGAGCCGCCGGTGGATTACACCACCCTAGAACCCGGCACCCTGTTTTATGGTTTTTTTCAGTGGCTGGGCCTGGCTTGCCAATGCCGGAGGCGATGTCCTCTTCGGCATGTTCGACACCACCCTTGCCTGCCTGTCGCTGTTTGTCTGCATCGGCATTACCTATTTTCTCTCGCTCCATTACAAGCAGAGCGTTTTGATGCCGGTCATCATCGCCATCGCCTGCTTCCTCATCCTCAATTCGGAACGCGTCGACGGGGCCTGGGTCGCCAATTTCTTTGAAGGCCCCGGACTTTTCGCCGCCATGTTGGTCGCCCTCTTCGTCACCGAATTCTACCGTATCCTCATCCAGAAAAAGATCGGCCACATCAAACTGCCCGCCTCCGTGCCGGAAGCGTTGTCCGCCTCGTTCGAGGCGTTGGTCCCCGGTGCGATTATCACCTTCGTCGCCTCCCTTTTCAACTACCTCCTGAAGCTGGCTTTCGCCGCCACCCTGCCCGAACTCGTGGCCAGGGTCTTCAAGCCCCTTGTCGCGGCGGTGGACAACGTGGTCGGTGTTTCCCTCGCCACCATTCTCCAACAGGTGCTCTGGTGGTTCGGCATTCACGACACCGCCATCGGCACCGTCCTGGAACCTATCCGTAACGCGAATTACGCGGTCAACGCGTCCGCCTATTCGGCCGGAACCGCGGTGGCGGATTTACCCCATATCCTGACGACGCCGTTCTGGTTCGTTTTCTGCGTCATCGGCGGCTCGGGTGCGACGCTCGGCCTCGCTTTTCTCCTCCTGCGCGCCAAGTCGAAACAGTTGAGAACCGTCGGCAAGCTTGGCATCGTCCCCGCCTTCTTCAACATCAACGAACCGCTCCTGTTCGGCATGCCGATTGTCCTGAATCCGTTGTTCCTGTTTCCGTTCATCGGAGCCCAGCTGGCCAATGCCATAATCACCTACTCGTGCATGGCCGGGGGACTGGTGAACAAGACGTTTATCGAGCCGGGGTGGAACCTGTTTGCTCCTATTGGCGCGCTGTTGTCAACAATGGATTTCAGGGCGGTCATCCTGGTTCTGGTGTTGATCGTACTGGATACGCTGATTTACTGGCCGTTCCTGCGCGTTTACGACAAGGCGCGGTCGCAACGGGAATCAGAGGAAATGGCGTAATGTCGGTCCGCTGTGAGTATGACATTTCAAGAATTTTCATGATACTTCCGAGTTAGTCGCATCCAGTTGATTACGGGCATTATTTCCAAACTTTCGTAAAAAGCACTTTTCCGCCCCTTCCAGCGATTAACTCGGATTATCAATGAATACCTAAAAATGTTCTCACAGGGCGTGAAATGTTTGATGTGAGTAACTGGTTAAAGAACACGGAACGCTACAAGCCTGTTGGTAACATTTGTTCTTTATCTCCTTTCACTCGGCGTATACTGGAAAAAGCGTATGGACAGCAGTGAAAGGATTTACCTATGAGGCGAATAGACAAGGTACTGAGCGAACTGCGGCGGCTGCCGTTTGGCGGAGGGATTACAGCGCTTGACCTGGCCAGCCGGCTCAAGCTGACCAGAGCAAACGTCAGTAGCGACCTGAACCAGCTTTGCCGGGAAGGGAAGGCGGAGAAAAAAGGCAATAAGCCCGTACTCTATTATCCGGCGGCGTTGGAGCCGGAACTCATTCAGCAGGCTGCCCGTTCCGTGGCGTCGAACCAGTCGCTCGAAAGCTTTCTTCAAGTCAATCCCAGCCTTTATTCCTGTGGCGAGCAGGCCAAGGCGGCGGTTCTCTATCCGCCACACGGCATGCATATGTTGTTGCTTGGAGAAACAGGTACGGGAAAAAGCATGTTTGCCCGTCTGGTCTACGACTTTGCCGTTGACCACAATGTTTTGAAAACCGACGCACGCTTTGTCAAATTCAATTGCGCCGATTATGCCCATAATCCGCAACTCCTGATCGGGCAACTCTTCGGTTCCCGAAAGGGCGCGTATACCGGTGCCGATGTGGACAAGCCGGGTTTTCTCGAACAGGCTGACGGCGGCATTCTCTTCTTGGACGAAATTCATCGCCTGCCGCCTGAAGGTCAGGAAATGTTGTTCACCTTTCTTGACCATGGAGTGTACAGGCGGCTCGGCGAGACCGAAGAGGAACGGACCGCGCAGGTCTTACTCATATGCGCCACCACCGAAGATCTGCAGGCGGCGCTTTTGACCACCTTCGCCCGCCGCATTCCGATGATTATCCAGATACCCAACCTGGAACATCGGGAAATAGAAGAACGGCTGACCCTTATCTCCGGCTTTTTCGTCGACGAAGCCAATCGCCTCGGCCATCCGGTCGATGTTTCGGTCAACACCATTCGATCGCTCATGTCCTACTACTGTCCCGGGAACATCGGGCAGCTCCGGACAGATATCCAGCTCATCTGCGCCAAGGCGTATGTTTCGTTTATATCCGGCAGAAAAAGCGATATTTCCATATCCAGCTTCGACCTTCCCGACGCCATCCGGGAGGGCCTGTATCTGGAAAAAACGCACCGGTATGTCTACCGGCGGCTGGCGGAAGTCAATAAGCGATTTATCACCTTCCATCCCGGCGGCAGCGCCAAACTGCCCGAGACCGGAAACACGGATACCATTTATAAGTTAATCGAACGGCGCTCGCGCGAGATGGAAGGGCTGTCCCTCTCCCCGGACGTCATCCAGGAAGAAATAGAAATCCTTCTCCACCAGTATTACGAACGGGTCAGGACAGAGTCGCGGATCGATCCGGCGAGCGGCGTTGAACGAATGGTGGGCCCGCGCATCGGTCGTTTGGCCAAAAAGCTTCTGGCCATGGCGGAGATGCGGCTTGGACACGCGCTGGATATCAATATTCGCTTCGGCCTGGCCATTCATTTGCAAAACGCCATTAAGCGCGTGCAGGAAGGCAAGGCCATTGTCAATCCGCAGCTCTACGCTCTCCGAAGCAAATATCCCCGCGCCTTCGAAGTCGGGCTTGAATGCCTGGAGGTTATCAAGGAGGAGATCGGCTCCGCCATGCCGGTTGATGAAGCAGGGTACCTTGCCATTTTCTTTTCCGGCAATCAGTCCGGCAAGCCTTCACAGAGGACGGTGGAAGTGTTGGTCGCGGCCCACGGCGTTTCCACCGCCAGGAGCATGGCTGGTACCGTGAACAGGCTTCTCGGCCGGGAGATTGTAACCGGTTTTGATGCGTCATTGGATGAAAGCCCCAATGCCGTTTTTGAACGCATTCTCGATCACCTTCGGCAAAAGCCCGACGTCAAAGAGGTGTTGCTCCTGGTGGATATGGGTTCACTGGCGGACTTCGCCAGGCAGATTGAATCGCTGCTCGAAATAACGGTCAAATGCATCAGGCTGGTCAGTACCGCCCATGTCCTGGAAGCGGGTCGGATGGCATCACTCCAGTATCCGCTCCACCACGTCTGGCAGCAAACCAATCGTGTCCATGACTTGGTAGTGTCGGAACAGGAACGCGTCGGTCGGCGCGACCGCGACCGTCTCTACATCGTCACCATCTGCACAACCGGGGAAGGCACGGCGAGGCTTCTCAAGGAAGTATTAACCACCAGACTGGATCTTACCAACCGGCACTGCGAAATTCAGTCGCTGAAGATGCATGATGAAAAAAGCGTGCCGGAAATGCTGGCGGCACTGGCTGCACAGGGCAAGGTTATCGCCGTTGTCAGTGCGCTCCCGCTCGCTGTCGACTGTGCCTTTTTTCGCCTCGTCGATATCCTCAACGGTGCCGCCATACCGGAACTGCAAAAGCTCATCAATGTGGAAGCGACCTATAGTGGCATTCGCCGCGAATTGTTCGGTTCGCTCGATGCGTTGGTAAATACCAACGCCTTTGAGGATATCAATCAAACATTGGCCGGAATGGAGCAGGACCTGGGCATGGAACTCGACGAGGAAATGCATATAGGCATGCTCTGCCATATGGGCTGCATGCTTGACCGCTTGTTGAAAAATGAACCGGTGAGCGTCTTCCAAAACGCGCAGCGCATGGTTGACAAGTACCCGGATGTCCTGCCGGCTATTAAAAGAAAAATGGCGGAACTGGGTGAAAAATACGGAGTGACCGTTCCTCTGGACGAAGTGTGTTACGCCACAGCCTTTTTCATGAAGGAAAGCCTGCTTTCTTGAACGGCGTTCCTCTGAGGAGAGTATCGATGTTGAATGAAACAATACTGATTGAAAACAAGGTGGGCCTGCATTCGCGTCCGGCCTCCCTCCTTATCAATGCGGCCAAAAAATACCAATCTAAAATAACCCTGCGAAAAGATGACAAGTCGGTGGACGTCAAAAGTCTCATCGCCCTCCTCAAGCTGCGGGTCAAGATGGGCGACAGCGTCACTATTACAGCGGAGGGCGAGGATGAAGGCGACGCTATTGACGAGCTGGTCGGCTTGATCCGATCCAAATTCGGGGAGGAATAGGTGAATGGAAACTTTGGACGGGATCGGCGTCTCCGATGATGTCGTGATGGGAAAAGCCCATGTCCACATAACTGCGCCTCAGTGGATAGACGACACCAAAGCGGTTTCCATGGAAAAAGAAATATCCACGCTGGAGGCGGCGTTGAGAGCAAGCCGGTGCCAAATAGAAAATCTTCTCAAAACGACCGACGGGGAATTACACAAAATTGTTTCTGTTCAGCTTACCTATCTCGACGACCCGGAGTTCGTTGGCGTTGCGCGAGAATTCATTGAGAAGAAAGGCTATACCGCCGGACGGGCAATCCATGAGGTGACGAACGAACTTTACGAAACTTTCTCGGAAATGGACGATGATGTCGTCCGCGAGCGGGCCAGCGATATTCGCGACGTTGGTACGCGAATTTTGGCCAACATCAATGGCCGCCCTTTGGGCGATCTGTCGAC
>JAJBTL010000095.1:11683-17581 GCA_020860865.1 Planctomycetota bacterium
AAAATACCGTCCTTGTGGCCGAGGAACTTACCCCCAGCCAAACCGCCCAATTGGACAAGCGCCGCGTTGTCGGCTTTATTGTTGAAAAAGGCAATACAACCAGCCATGTTGCCATCATGGCCCGCGCCATGGGCGTGGCGGCGGTCCTTGGCTGCGCTGAAGCGACACGGAAAATAACCGACGGTCAAACGGTTATTGTCGATGGCGAAAAAGGCAAGGCGATAACCAGTCCCAATCGGGCCACCGTGAAGCTTTATGAAGCGGTCATGGAAAAGCGGGAGATGGTCAAAAAGACCTGGGCGGCGGCGAGTACCGCGCGCCTGATGCGAGGTGAAGGGAAAAGAATCCTGGTGGCGGCGAATGTCGGTACCCTTGATGAAGCCAGGGAAGCCAGAAAGCTCGGCGCGGACGGCATCGGTTTATTCCGGACGGAGTTTCTCTTTATGGACCGGCGGGAAATGCCGGACGAGGAAGAGCAGTATCGGGTCTATGCGGAAACGGCGACCCTCTACGGTGACGATCCGGTGGTGATTCGCACGCTTGATATCGGCGGCGACAAGCCACTGACGTATCTGAAAATGCCCAAGGAGGAAAATCCTTTCCTCGGCGTGCGGGCCATACGCCTGTGCCTCCAACATCCAGAAGTCTTCAAGCCCCACCTTCGGGCCTTGCTCCGTGCCGCCGCCAAAGGGAACCTGCATATCATGTTCCCGATGATATGTTCCGCCACGGATCTGGAAAGAGCCAACGCTCTTGTGGAAGAATGCAAGGCCGAACTCACTGCCGAAAAAACTGCGTTCAATCCGGAATGTCCGGTCGGCATCATGGTTGAGACTCCGGCAGCCGTTGTCCTGGCGGAAAGCCTGGCAAAGAAGGTGGATTTTTTCAGCATTGGCACCAACGACCTTATGCAATACACGACAGCGCTTGACCGTGGCAATGCCGCATTGAGCGAATTCGTCGATCCCCTGCATCCGGCCGTTCTCGAAATGATCCGGTACACAATAGCGGCGGCCCATACGGCGGGGATCTGGTGCGGAATGTGCGGCGAAATGGCAGGAGACCCGAAAGCCATAGCCACACTCGCCGAATTTGGCCTGGACGAATTTTCCGTCAATCCGGGCATGATCGCGGCGACAAAGGCGCGGCTTCTGACCGTGGCCGGGATTACCGCCGGGTAACGCCTGCCTGCCTTGGCAAGGATGACTCGTGACAGAAACACGATATTTCTTTTTCGATATTGACGGCACCATCGCCGTCAGTGATGAACCACCCAGCCAGGCCACTCTGGCAGTCCTTGCCCGTCTGAAAAAGAATGGGCACAAACGCTTCATCTGCACGGGAAGGCCTTTGTGCGACATTCCTTCAACCATTACGCGGATTGACTGGGACGGTGTCATCAGCGGTTGCGGCGCCCTTGTCAGCATTGATGGGAAAGAACTGTACCGCTCCGTCCTCCCTTACAGGTTGGTTCGGCGCACTGTCGAGCTGCTCTATACTCACCGAATAACGGCGATTCTTGAAAGCCCTGAAGAAGTATGGTGGATTCCCGGCGCGGTACCGGTTCCCGATTTTGTGTTGGACGGGGGATCACGACAAATAGACCCAGCACGGATAGCCAACGGTACGCAAGCGCAATCCTTTACCCTGTGGGCTGCGGACAGCGCGGACATGCAGCGAATCGTCCCCGATCTGATTAATGATTACACCATATACCTCGATGACGACGACCGCTACGCGGAACTGATTGGCCCCGGGCAAAACAAGGGAGCGGCCATGATGCGCGTGCTGGAACATTTCGGCGCCGGTCCGGAAGCGGCCATTGCTCTCGGCGATAGCAATAACGATGGAGAAATACTCCAACAGGCCGGCGTCGGAATTGCCATGGGGAATGCGCCGTCGGCCTTGCGGCACGTGGCGACCATCATCACCGGTACCGTCAAGGAGGAAGGTGTTGCCACAGCCATTACAAACCTGGGTTTTTAGCCATAGCGAAGGTAACGGAGCGCATGGAGTTTGTCAGGCATGAGTAATAGCGATTTCATCGGATTGTTTCCGGTTAAAGTTGAACATCATGATTTATACTTCCTTTAGGTGGATATGGAGGAAGTATTATGCACGCACACTGTACGGTGACTGGTGATCTTTCCGCCATCGATTCCCTTGGTGTGCAGCGCAAGGACTCTTGAGTCGAGCGACGCATTATAGCCCTGCGGCTCATCGCATCAGGAGCGGGTACCGCTCAGGTCGCGAAAACGATTGGCGTCTGCGATCGCACTCTTCGGTCTTTGGGTGGAAGCTTACCGTCGTTTTCCAGAGATTTATAACTGGGTGCATGACGAGGTGAAGCCGATCCGCGAGAAAAACCGACGTGAGCAACGCGCAAAATACTGGTGGATATTTGGGGAGCCGGCGTTAGGTCTAAGGGAGGCTTTGAGTGGGATTGATCGGTATATTACAACTGTAGCGACGGCAAAGCACCGACTATTTGTGTTTCTCGATTCTGGTATAATCCCTGACAATCGGATCGTTGCAATACCGCTGGATGATGCTTATTGCATGGGCATTTTGTCGTCGCGTATTCATTCAACATGGGCCAAATTTACTGGTGGTTCACTCGGCCCTGGACAGGTCTATAATAAAACCTTGTCTTTTAAAGGCTTCCCGTCTCCTGTGCCTGAGAATGCTGAACTTATTGAGACGATCCGTAGCGTTGCCACTCGTATCGATGAGCATCGCCATGAGCGGCAAACAAAGCATTCCAAGCTGACGTTAACTGGTATATACGTACACAACTGGGATTTCGGTGCCGCTAATTCCGGTCACTACCTATGCCGCCGGCCTCATAACCGCCGCCATCGTAGGACTGCGGAGCTTATGTCAGAAGGGTTATATTTGCGGGAAAAGATGTCGCCGCACTACACCACTAGTTTTCGAGATTCACCATATGCCTCTTGATCTCACTTACAATGTGTGGTCACTGTGTGGGCGCTGATAACGACTTGATACGTCCTAGAACCAAACTGAATTGTCCCTTTTCAAAGTTTCACACATTTGACAACTTCGCCTATCTCAAGCTATAATAGCACTATGCGTCCAAATTCGTCTCACTCTGACCTTAAATACCAGCGAGAGGGCTTAGGTTCGAATCCAGTCTCCCCGACCAATTAAAAAAAACGCACGGGTTGGACTCAAGCGGTCCAACCCGTGACTTTTTTATACATAACCATGACAATTAAAAGGGTTATAGATATGATAGGTTTCGTCCGAATGGACTCAACTGGACACATCCATGACTCCGGAAAACATATGTCTGAACCAATCCTGCGCCAATCCTGAACCATTTTTCTGGCAATCCTACGCCAATCCAGAATTGCTGTAAGTCTAAAACTGGAATCCTAATTGCACCCTCATCCTTATGTAACGACGCCGTTGCGCTCTTACTGCGCTTTGGGCAATTCTTGCCATCGTGTGGTATAACCCGACGACATCATCTCCCGCCGCATCCGCCAGTTGCCGCCCACGCCTTGACTGGTAAAAGATCGCCCGATCTCAAGATTACGATTCATTTCGTCCCTCACCTGTTACAGCGCTATCTGTTTCTTCTATTGAGTCTGCGTGCTCGGCTTTCTCATGGTTCGGGTTTAAAATAATCACGTCCGCTAGAAGTTGTAACATTCCCTAAATCCCACTTTCTATCATTCTATAATATACCGACTTACATTTAAATCATACCAGTCTGATTTAAATTTTTTTGTGATCATGCACTGTGGTATTAGTGTAAATGCACCTGAAAAAGTCGATATTATAATAGACACTTTTCAATGTATTCTCTCCACGCCATACCGGCTCGCCTTATTGGCGAGACGGCGGCAACAGGAATTTTGCCATTCGTCCACAAGGGGCGCATATATATAACCAAATGAGATGGTCGGGCTGGGTCGTGGTTTTGGCGGCGCTGCTGGCGGCGGGCAGTTGGGTCGGGGCGGTGGAGGTGACGGAAGACAGATCCGATGATATCACGCTGCCCTCCGCCGGTGAGGAATTCCACGTCGCGGCCGGCGGCAATTATACCTTTTCCGGCACAATAATTGGCAACGGCGCCTTGATCAAGACCGGCCCCGGAGAGTTATACCTCTCCCCCAGTGGCAGTAATTCCTATACCGGCGGCACCGTCGTTTTGGGCGGAACGCTGCGGCTTGACGACCCGCTTTCCATCTCCCCCGACAGCATGATTATCGTTCGTGGCGACGGATCGGCCGGGAGCGCCGTTATCAGAAGTGATGACTTCGTGATGGTGGGGGATTCTGGCAGCGGGACGCTGGATATCAGCGACGGCGGTGCGGTCGATTCGACGAACTTTGTGGTAGGAAATGGGCTCGGCAGCCGAGGTGTGGCGCGGGTGGCGGGCGATGGTTCGGCCCTCACTGCATCCGACTACCTCTCCGTTGGCTCCGATGGCACCGGATATCTGTCGGTGGTCCAGGGGGGATTGGTTCAGGCCGGTACCAATATTAATATCGGCCAAACGTCCGGGGGCGGGGCGCGGTCCGCATCGATGGAGACGGCTCGAAGCTGGAAGCCGGCGCCAATCTGCAGGTTGGGTTCGAGGGGAACGGCAGGTTGGAACTATACGACAATGCCGCCGCATCGGCGGTCGGCGATATCGACATTGGTAGGGGGCCGTCCGGCGGAGCGGTGGTGGTTGGGGCCACGGCCAGCCTGAGCGCCGCGAATGTCTATGTCGGCGGGTGGTCCGGCGATGCCACAGGCCGGGGCCTCCTAGCCGGGACGGGCACGGTGAGGGCGGGAAATGGTTACGGCACAGTCATGGTATACGGACGCGATCCCGCCACCGGCCAGGTCGGCACGCTGTCGGCGGGCGACGTGGCGGGGGAGATCGGCACGCTGACCATTGACGGCTATGTGAATTTCCAAACCGACAGCGTCCTGCGCGTGGATATCGGCAAAGACGAGTTTAACAATCCAATAGCCGATAAAATCGCTATTTCCAGAATAATGAGTAGCTCCTCAGCAACGTTAACCATCGACCTCACTAGCGTCCATAGCTTGGGGACGTATACCATTTTTGAAAATCCGCTTACCATTAATACTAGGTTTACGGTTAACGGCGAAAGCATTAGTTATAATAGTGGTCGCTTCACCGGCTTAAACTCTATTCTGTTCGCTGGTCAATTTTTCAATTTAGACGGCGCCGCCCCCACTAATTTCACCTCTACCTGGAGCAACTCCATTGGTAACGGTTTATGGAACCTTACCGATGACAACTGGATCAATACCGCATCATCGGGAACCAACCACTTCCTCGACGGCGACGCGGTGGCTTTCGTCGGCCCCGTCGGCTACACTGTCGACATCAAGGTGGGTAGCGGTGCGCCGCTCGGCCGCAAAACAGTGGCGCGGATGTTGGTCGACGGCACCGGCGACTGGACCTTCAACGGCGACATCCTCGCCGACGGAAGCAAGACCACCTTGATCGGGCAAACCGGCAAACTCACCCTCAGAACCACCGGTTCCACCACCCTCACTGGTGACAACCAGTTCCACGGCGGCGTCGAGATGACCGACGGTACGCTGATCCTCGGGTCCGATCGGGCCATCGGGACCTATGCCACCAACACGACGACGCCGGCGAATTCGCGCGGCCAACTCACCGCCAAGTCGGGCGAGACCGCAACCGTCAAAATTACCGACGACCGGGTCGTGTCCAACCGCTTCCTGGTGGAGGACGGCGGCACGCTCGGCTTCGACCTCGGCGGCAACACCCTCACCATCCAAGGGGTGAAAAATACTATACTCGCCGATGACTGGTCTGTCGGCGGCGCTCTCCAGGTCGGGGACGACGCCGCAAGCGCGCTAACATTCGTTGACGGCGAC
>JAJBTL010000296.1:0-11245 GCA_020860865.1 Planctomycetota bacterium
GCCGAAGAGGCCGTCACCCCGGAGCAATCCGGACCTGACACACCGTCCGCCGCTCCCGACCCGGCCGAGCCTCTCGGGCCATTCCGCGTCGCCAGCGTCACCACACCGAAAAGCGTTTCGGTGGAATATGTCGGGGAGGGGACGCTTAAAATTACCTGCGTCACCCGGGACGCCACCGGCAAGCCGGTTTCGAAAACGGTGGTCACGGAAAAGGTCCAGGCGGAAAACCTCCGGGCCGGCTATTACGTCACCCATCCCGGCCTTCGCGGCCTGTTCATCAAGACCACCGGGACCGTCTCTCTTGAAGAAAGCCACGACCCCGCCGTCTCCGACCCGGTCGACCTGACGGAGCAGTCCCTTACCGCCCTCGAGGGCGCCGCCAGCGCCGCCACCCGGCCGCACCAGGCCCGCCGCGACGAACTCGCCTCGTTCTCGGGCGGTGTTCCCGTCGCCGGCGAAGACGACGCCGTCTACGCCATCCAGTCGCTGAAACTGGACGAGATCGGCCGCGTCTCTTTCGGCGGCAAGGACTATTCCCTCGCCGATGTCAAACTCGGCGGCGCCGCCAATCTGGCCGGGAACAGCCTCCTCACGCTCCAGATTCTCGCCGAGGCGACAAACGACATCGCCGCCCTCCGCGACCGTCTCGGCGCGTTCAAGGCCAACATGCTCGAGCACAATATCAGGAGCCTCGACGTTTCCATTGAGAACATCGCCGTCACCGAACACGCCATCCACGACAGCCGCAGCGCCGAGGAACGCGTCAGCTTCACCCGGGGCATGATGCTGGACCAGTCCGGCACCTCCATCCTCGCCCAGGCGAACCAGAAGAGCCAGAACGTGATCTCCCTGTTGCAATAGCGCGGGGCCAATCTCCGACGGCAATCGCGCCACGAAAAAAGGACGCCCGCGTGTGATGCGCGGGCGTCCTTTGGGTTGGTGCGTTGTTGTCGTGTCATGTGATCCGGTCGCGTCATTGACCAGGGCGTTCGAGAGCACAGGCTCCCGGGCGTAAGCGGAATTTCTTAGTAGATCCGCGCCTTTTTAAGCATTTCCACCTTGTCCCGATATGCTTCCTTGCATTTCTCGCTCTTCGTCACTTCGGCGCAGCCGACATGCCACCAACTGTCGTAGTCGTGGGTCATGCTCTTCGGCAGGACCTTGGCGTCGATGAGGACGGGGCGCGTTTCCTTTAAGCTGTCCTTGAGAGCTGCTTCGAACTCTTCCAGCGTCTTGACCGAATAGGTCTTGTAGCCGTAGCCTTCCGCCACCTTGGCGAAGTCGATGTGCATGAGGTCGCCGTCGAGTTTCCCCGATTTCGCGTTCCGCTTCCGGAACTCGGTGGCGAGGGAGCCGATGCCTTTTCCCATTTGCAGGTTGTTGATGCAGCCGAAGCCGGAGTTGTCGAACAGCATGACGTTGATTTTGACCCCTTCCTGCACCGCCGTCACCATTTCCGAATGGAGCATGAGGAAGCTGCCGTCGCCGCACATGGCGTAGACTTCCCGGTCCGGGCAGGCCAATTTCGATCCAAGGGTGCCGGCGATTTCGTAGCCCATGCAGGAATAGCCGTATTCCATGTTGTAGGTGTCCCGGACGTCCGTTTCCCACATCCGCTGCAGATCCCCGGGAAGCGCGCCGGCGGCGCCGACGATGATGGCGTCGGCCGGGATGATTTTCCGCATGGACACGAGGGCGGCCGTTTCCGTCAGGGTGCTGCCGGTGATTTTGTTGAATTCCTCCACCGTCCGCGGGTCCCGCTCCGCCACTTCCGGTTCGTACCCGGGGCCGTAGTTCAGTGTCGCGAGGCGCTCCATCTCCTTGGCCCAGCCGTCCCGGGCGTCGGCGATTTCGTTCTTGTAGGCGGCCTTGTAGTCGCCGAGGGCGGCCGAGAGTTTGCCGATAGTCGCCTTGGCGTCACCGATCATCCTGACGGCGTCCATCTTTTCGGCATGGAACGGGTGGACGTTAATGGATACGAACTTCACGTCCGGATTGGCATAAATGGTCTTGGACGCTGTCGTGAAGTCGGAAAAACGGGTGCCGACGCCGATAATCACATCCGCCATCCCGGCGATGGCGTTGGCGGCGGAATTGCCGGTGGTGCCGACGCCGCCGAGGTTCAGCGGATGGCTGGTCCGGATGGCCGACTTGCCGGCCTGGCTTTCGCCCATCGGGATGTTGTGCTTTTCGCAGAACTTCGCCAGTTCTTCCCCGGCTTCCGAATAGCGGACGCCGCCGCCAATTACCACCATCGGATATTTCGCCGCCTTAATAACCGCGACCGCGTCGGCGATTTCCTCGTCGACCGCCGCCGGGCGGGTGATGCGGTGGACCCGTTTTTTGAAGAAATAGTCCGGGAAGTCCCACGCCTCGCCCTGGACGTCCTGCGGCATCGCCACGCAGACCGCGCCGGTCTGGGCCGGGTCCGTCAGGACGCGCATGGCATTAATAAGGGCGGTCATGAGTTGTTCCGGCCGGCTTACCCGGTCCCAATAGCGGCAGACCGCCTTGAAGGCGTCGTTCGTGGTAACGGTCAGGTTGGTCGGATTCTCGACCTGCTGGAGGACGGGATCCGGCTGCCGGGTGGCGAAGGTATCGCCCGGGAAGAGGAGGAGCGGCACGTTGTTGACCGTCGCCAGGCCGGCGGCGGTGACCATGTTGGCGGCGCCCGGTCCGATGGAGGAGACGCAGGCGATGATTTTCCGCCGGTTGTTCTGCTTGGCGAACGCGGTGGCGACGTGGGCCATGCCTTGTTCGTTTTTCCCCATGAAAACCTTCAATTGTCCCGGGTCTTCGTCCAATGCCTGGCCAATCCCGACGACGCAGCCGTGACCGAAGACGGTGAACACGCCTTCGACAAATTTCGTCTCCACGCCATCGAACGAGACATACTGGTTGTCCAGGAACTTGACCAGGGCCTGGCCGGTGGTCATTCGGGTGGTTGCCATGTGCATACTCTCCGTTGCTGTGACCCGGCTGCGGCCGGCGTCGAGTGTCCGTGGTTGTCCCGGCGCAACGCAGCGCCGGGCGGAACGGTTACAATAAAAAATGTATAAACAGATTTTCCCGCAAAAACAGCCAAAGGATTCCTGCCATAACCTGTTGTGTATTAGCGACTATTTAAACAATCGGCAAGGCCTCGGGGAATTCCGCTTCGCAGTCGAAGCGATCGATTCTCAATTCATTTTACCAACTGTTCCGGTTTAGTCAAGTGGTGAAGGCAAATTTAAATTTTGAAAGTCCGCCGACACCGGGTAAAAGCCATCCAGGCGAATGCTTTTTGCCTACGGCGACGGCTGTGTGGTGGAAGCGGAAGAATTCGTCAGGAGTTTATCGTAATTATGGCTATTTTCACTTAAGTGCTTGCAGTTCCTTTTGCATGACGGCATATTTACCGTAGTGACCACCCAGACAACCATCAGCCCGGGAGCTGAACAATGCAAACCAAAAAGTCGAGTCGCAGCTCATTAAAAACCCTTAAATACCACAACCGCCACGCGGTATTGCAATATATTCGCCGTCATGAAAACGCCTCTGTCGCCGAAATCGCCAAGCATACCAGCCTGAGCAAAATGACGGTTCATAACATTATCGAACACTATCTCCAGATCGGCATTATCCAGGAAGCCGGGAAGGGCAGTTCCACCGACGAAGGCGGCAAAAAGCCGAAGCTGTTCGCCTTCAATCCGGAGTACCGGTACATCTTCAGCGTCAGGATTGTCGAACAGTCTCTGTCCGCCGCCCTCACCAACCTGAACGGCGAAGTGTCGGCGAGCCACACCGCCTTTCACGGCCAGGACACCAGCCTCGACGACATTATCCGGCTTATCCGGGAGTCCTTCATCACCCTGACGAAACGCCGAAAAGTCGCGCCGGAAGACTGCCTCGGCGCCGCCGTCGGCTGCCACGGCATTATCGATGTCGACCGGGGCGTGTGCATCATATCACCGCATTTCGTCTCGTGGGGCAGTGACGTTCCGGTCCGCGATCTCGTGAGCGCATTCCTGCCGGAGAACATCCCCGTCCTCGTGGACAACTGGATGCGCTACCACGCCTACGGCGAATTGAAGACGCGCCGCGACGGCGTCGACCGCTTCTTCCTTATCGGCACCGAATACGACGGCCTGGCCGGCGGCATGGTCACGGATGGCGAACTGCACCGCGGCGACCTTTGCCTGTCCGGCGAAATCGGCCACATGGTTGTCGACCCGGACAGTACGACGGTGTGCGCCTGCGGCGGCAAAGGCTGCCTTGAAGTCGCTGTCTCGCCGCGCCGGCTGGAAGAACGGGCTCTGGCCCTCAAGGACATTTTCCCCGATTCCGTTCTCTTCGCCGGCAAGGAGGACCGTCCGCCCACCTTCGACACCATCCTCGCCGCCTCAAATAACGGCGACAAACTCGCCTGCACCCTGGTGGACAGCGCTGTCCGCCACTTCGCCATTGCCATCAACAACCTCGTCTATGCCTGCGATCCCGGGCTCATCATCATTCAGGGCGAATACGCCAAGGCCGGGCCGTATTTCCTGAATAACCTCAGGGAAATGGTCAGTAATCTCACGCTTCTCCGCATGCAGAAATCCATCCATGTCGAATATTCGAACCTGGACGACGAGTACAGCCTGATCGGCGGGGCCTGTTACCTGGCGGATCGATTCTTCGAAGATGTGAACGGCGTGCGAAGCATTCGGCGGACTGTCAATCCTTGGCCCGGCCGACGCTCCACCAGGCCAGGCAAAACGCCGCCGCGCCGGCGACCGCCAGAACGACGTAATGGTATGGCGAGACGTCCTGTCCGAACGCGCGCTGGCGAATGGCCTGCGAGGCGTGGCTGAGGGGCAGGATCTGGAGGATGGTTTTGGCCCAGCCCGGCAGGCTGTCCAGGGGGAAAACGGTGCCGCCAAGGAATGCCATCGGCGTGATGACGAAGTTACTGAGAAGCGCCTGATCGGCGTGGGAAGTGATGAGCATCGCCAGCGCCACCGCCAACGCGGAAAAGACAAACCCGTTCAGCCCCACCGCCAGCCAGACGCCAAACCCGGTGTGTATGCGGACGCCGAAGGCCAATCCGATAAGTCCGATCACCGCGACAGCAAGAAGCACCCGGGTCAGTCCGGAACAAATCTCTCCGAGAACATAGGCCGGCCGGGTGGCGGGCGAGGCCTGGATTTCCTCGAATATCCCTGAATAAAACCGTGATATATTGATTTCCCCGGCAATGGCGAAGGCCTGGGTCATGCTCGCCATGGCGATAAGGCCGGGGAGGAGGAAGTCGATATAGCGCTGGCCGTCGACCCGAATCGATCCGCCGAGGGCGAGGCCAAACGTCAGCATGTAGAGAAGGGGGGACACGGCCATCCCGGCCAGGATCCGTTTCAGGCGGCGGCGGAGTAGCACCATTTCCCGCCAGTAGACGGCGATAAACGACTGCATCAGCCGACCCTCCGGCCGGTAAGGGCGAGGAAGGCGTCCTCGAGGTTGACGCGCCTGACGGTGAAGGCGGCATCGCTGGCGGCGATGTGGTGGTTCGCCTCGTCCCGGCTGTGGAAGTACACTGTTTCAAGTTCCGTTTCGCCAACCCGGTCCACGGCCCACTGGCCGACGCGGCTGATAAGTTCCCCGGGCGTTCCCTCCTGGACGAGACGGCCCTGGTCGAGGAATCCGACCCGGTCGGCGAGGAATTCGGCCTCTTCTATGTAATGGGTGGTGAGAAAGACGGTGATGCCGTCCTGACGGACTTTCTTGACAAGGTTCCAGATGCGGCGGCGGATGGCCGGATCGAGGCCGGCTGTCGGCTCGTCCAGGAACAGGATGCGCGGCTGATGGAGAAGGGCGCGGGCGATCATGAGGCGGCGTTTCATCCCGCCGGACAGGGTCTTGACCCGGCTGTTCGCCCGGTCCGCCAGTTCGACATAGTCGAGAAGAAGGGCCGACCGTTCCCGCCTGAGCGCCGCCGGCATGGAAAACAACCGGCCGTGAAACTCGAGGTTTTCCCTGACCGTCAGTTCGCCGTCGAGGTTGTTCGACTGCCCGGCCAGGCCGCAGAGGCGACGGAGGCGCGGCTGATCCTGGAGAATGTCCGAACCGGCGATGCGGGCCTGCCCGGACGTCGGCCGGGTCAAGCCGTTAATAATGCGCATGGTGGTTGTCTTGCCGGCGCCGTTCGGGCCGAGGAAGGCGTAGAGGCAACCTTCCGGCACGGCGAGGTCGAGCCGGTCGAGGGCGCGGGTGGCGCCGTAGACCTTTACCAGGTTTTCCAGTTCGAGTATCATGTCGGCCGGTTTTTATTCCTCTTCATCTTTCAGGCAACGGGCGTCAGGATTATAGCGTCCGCTTTCGGCAGGTCGATGTGAAAAAAATGCCGGACCGTCACCGAACGCGGTCTGTCCGAACATGTGGCAAGGAGTATATCATTCGTCATAGCCGCCACAGCCGCCTGTCGCCACGGGTGACGGGTTTATTGTTTTTCATCATCCTCTGCGTCCTGGCCGGAGCGTCGCTCGTCCATGGCGAGTTGCCGTTTTCCCTGCGGGAAGTCGGGGAAATCCTCTGGGGCGCGGTCGGCGGCAGCGGCGACGCGGACCTGGCCCGCACCATGATCATCTGCGAAATCCGCCTGCCACGCATCGTCACCGCCCTCGTTGCCGGCGCCGCTCTTGGCGTGTCCGGGGCGATTTTTCAGGGGCTTCTCCTGAACCCGTTGGCCGATCCATACACGCTCGGGGTGTCGTCCGGCGCGGCCCTTGGGGCGGCATTGGTCATAACGGCGCCGCTCGTTTTTCCGGGCGCCGCGTTCCTCGAGAACCCGTGGGCCTTGACGGCGGGGGCGTTTTTCATGGCCCTTGGCACGTTGGCGGCGGTGGTGGCGCTGGCCCGGGATCGGCAGGGGCATCTGGCACCGACCAGTTTGATATTGGCCGGCGTCATCCTTTCCGCCATCATGTCGGCGGCTATCTCGTTTGTGAAATACCTCGCGGGCGATCAGGTCGCGTCCATCGTGTTTTGGCTCCTGGGCAGTTTTCAGGCCAGGACCTGGTCCGACGCCCTCGTCGTCACCCTGTTTTTTCTCCCTGCCATGTCGGCGGCGTTGTGGGCGGCGGTTGATTTGAACATCATGACCCTCGGCGTCCGCTCGGCTGAGACGATGGGAGTCAATACCCGCCGGGTCCGGCTGGTTCTCCTCCTCGCCGCCAGCCTGGCGGCGGCGGCGGCGGTGTCGGTGGCGGGGATAATCGGCTTTGTCGGCCTTATCGTGCCGCATGTCATGCGCCTCCTCGCCGGGCCGGATCACCGGTCCCTGCTGCCGCTGTCCGCCCTCGGCGGGGCCGTCCTTCTTCTCGGCGCCGACACGCTTATCCGGACCGTCCTGCCGGGGGAAATCCCGGTCGGCGTCCTCACCGCGCTCCTGGCCGGACCGGCGTTTCTGGCCATTTTCCGCCGGCGCATGGGGAGGCTCCTGGATGAATGACGGTCTCGCCACCGGCCCGGTTCTCGAGGCGCGGAACATCGACTTTTTCCACGGCCCTCAGCACGTCCTCCGGGACGTCAGCCTGACCATGCGGCCGGGACGACATTACATCATCGCCGGCCCGAACGGCGCCGGGAAAAGCACCCTGATGGACATCCTGGCCAGCCTCAAAATTCCGGCCCGGGGCGCGGTCAGCCTGGACGGGCGGCCGCTCCGTGATTACGGAGCGGTTGAACTGGCTCGGCTGGTCGCCTTTGCGCCGCAAGAGGCGCGGTTCAATTTTCCTTTCACTATTCGCGAAGTCGTCGCCATGGGCCGGCGGCCGTACCTCGGCCGCTGGGGCCGGTTGAACGACGATGACCACGCGGCGGTGACCGGCGCCATCGCCAGCCTGCACCTGGACGCCATCGCGGACAAGCCGGTGACGGCCCTGTCCGGCGGTGAACGGCGGCGGACCGTGGTGGCCCGGGCGCTGGCCCAGGACACGCCCGTTCTTCTCCTGGACGAACCAAGCGCCGGCCTCGATATCGCGCAGGCATTGTCCCTGATGGCATTGGCGCGGAGATTGGCCGAGGCGGGGCGGCTCGTTGTGACCGTAAGCCACGACCTGTCCCTCGCCGCCGTCTACGGCCACGACATGGTTTTCCTGAAGGCCGGCGTCGTCTGTGCCGCCGGGCCGGTGGCGGCGGTGTTTACGGAACCGGTTCTCGAAGACATCTACGAAACGCCGGCCCGGGTGCGGATGGACGAGTTTGCCGGCGGGCTGGCGGCGAGTTTTTCCTGTCCCGAGTGAAACGCGTCTTAACAACATTCCCTGTTTACGTATAGTAACCGACAGAGTAGTAAATACTATACCAGTTCAACGGTGCGCGATGCGCTGGAATCGGGATTGACGTGAGTGACGCCCGATTCGCAACGGGAAGACGGTGCAAATCCGTCGCGGAGTCGCCGCTGTAACCGGGGAGCGCCAATTCATCGACTTCGTGTCGACCAATGTCCAGCAGCAGGCGAAGTTTACTGCGCATCTGGATGGGAAGGGGAATTGTCCGCGACGATCCGGAAGCCAGAAGACCTGCCGCTGAACTGCCGATCGTAATACGCTATGTTCCCGTCCCGGCGGATGGACGGGTGGCGGCACAGGTTTTGTGCCCCGGCGGTCGGACGACAGGTTGATTGGCCTTTTCGAGGCCCATAAGACGCAAAAATACGGCATTGCTGCTTCTTCGCCATTCGGCGACGGAGCCGCATTTTTTTGGCCGCCGCCCGCCGTGGCGTTTCGACTGTTCCTCGGGACCGGCGCGTCTGTACTCATCGCCGTCTCCGGAACGCCGTAGCGCCAGGGTTTTTCTGAAGCTGCCGGTCCCGCCGTGGGGAACCGGGTGGTGTGGAGTTTTTTCTCTGTAGGAAAGGGTGAATCGAATGACCGCAAAACTTATTGTAGGAGCGTTGTGCATGATGGCGTTGCTCACCGGGGTTCAACAGGTACGCGGGTCAGATGGTGACGCGCCGAAACCGGCCATCGTCCTCGCCGCCTTCGGAACAACGGAAGTCGGCGCCGTCGACTCCATCCTGAACATCAAGCGCCGGGTCGAGGCCGCCTTCCCGGGCTATGACGTCCACCTCGCCTTTACCTCGAACATTATCCGGGGCATCTGGCGGGAACGGGCCACCGACGCCGAGTTCCAGCGCGACAACCCGGGCATTCCGGCCGAAATCTACTGCGTCCGTTCGGCCATGGCCACCCTTGGTCTTCTTCAGGACACCGGCCGCCGGCCCATCCTGGTCCAGTCCCTCCACGTCACCGACGGCGAGGAATACACCGATCTCGAAAACCTCGTCAAAACCCTGGCCAACTACGACACCATGAAACCGCGCCTGAAACCGTTCCCGTGGATCGGCCTCGGCCAGCCCGCCCTCGGCCTCCAGGACGGCGTCGAAGCCAACCTGAACCGCGCCGCCGCCGCTATTGAACCGCTCTGGCGGGAAGCCCAGGCCAAGGGCGCCGCCCTTGTCCTCATGGCCCACGGCAACGAACACCTGAACCAGAACGTCTTCGCCAAACTTGAAACCATCCTCCGCCAGAAATACGGCAGCACCATCTTCATCGGCACGGTCGAGGCCGAACCGCTTGGCGAGGACGTCGTCAAAGCCGTCCAGGCCACCGCCAACGCGCCGAAGAAGGTCCTTCTCGCGCCGCTCATGGTGGTCGCGGGCGATCACACCGTCAACGACATGGCCGGCGAGGACGAGGACAGTTGGGTCAACCTGTTTAAGGCCGCCGGCTTCGAGGTCGACACTCACCTCGTCGGCCTCGGCTCGAACAGTTCGTGGGCCGACATCTATGTCGAACACCTGAAAGCCCTCGAACCGCAGGTCATGGCCACGGTCCGGCAGGGTGCGGCCGAGTGAGGACGTTTGCCGCATTCCTCATCATTGTACTGGCATTTCATTTCACAACGGCGGACGCTCGCGATGACGCAGGCGTCCGTCCGCGTGTCATCAGCCTCTACGCCGCCCATACCGAGGTGCTCCTCCGCCTCGGCGCCCGGGACAACATCGTCGGCGTCTCCCGTCAGGAAACCTATTCCGGACCGGAAACGGACGGCTGGTCGGCGCCGGCCTTTACCGTGCGGGACGATGTCGAACGGTTCCTTGCCGCCCGGCCGGACATTGTCCTTCTCCGGCCGCAGCACGCCGCCGGCGCCGGCCATCTCGTCGCCGCCTTGGAACGAGCCGGCATCCGGGTCATCCCGCTCCAGGTGACGCGGGCGGACGAGTTGTACGAATACTGGCGGACGGTGGCAGAACTGGTCGGCCGGGAAGCGGAGTGCGAGGACATGGTCCGCCGTTTCCGAAGCGAAGTCGACCGTTACGCCTCGGCGTCGCGGGACTATCCGAACAAGCCCGGGGTATTCCTCGAGGCAATCCATCGGGAAGTCAAAACATTCACTCCCGACTCCCTGCCGGTGTGGGTTGTCGAAACAGCCGGTGGCAGGAACGTCCCGGCCGATGCCGAACCGGCCAGCCCCGGCGTCGTTATCGCCGACTACGGACCGGAACGGCTCCTCGCCGTGGCCGGGCAAATCAACCTCTTTCTTTCCCAGGACGGCGCCATGAACCGGACCGGCCTGGACGTCCTCCTCGGCCGGCCGCTGTACCGGACCATCCCCGCCTTTCACTCCGGGCGCGTCTATAAAATCCCGGAAGCCAGCCTGTCCCGCCCGACGCCGAGCCTCCTCGACGGCATCCGCCGCGTGGCCGAACTGACCGGCCTGGCGGAGCACATGAGTTCCCGCGATTGACTGTGTCTTGCAATTGCCGCGTCGAACGGTAAGCTTAAACGTGGATTTCGCGGAAGGAGCGTCCGCGAATTCGCCGCCGCTTTTCGCGTCACCATGGGCAGGGGACCCGTTTTTACGACACCGGCATGCACACACTACTCGACATTTTCTCGACCCTTGCCACCGACCACTCCCCGACGCTTTTGGCGTCGGTGCTTCTTCTCTGCACGTCGGCCATGTTTTCCAGTTGCGAGACAGCGCTCTTTTCTCTGAGCGCTCCGGAACTCAACCGGATTCGCGCCAGCCGCCACCGGTTCGACAAGGTCATCCTCGGCCTGCATGATGTCCTGAAATCCCTCCTTCCGACCATCCTTTTCTGCAACATGGCGGTCAATGTCCTTATTTACGCCCTCGCCGCCGCCGTCGCTACCGACCTTGGGAGCCGCTACGGCACCGGGACGGCATTTATCTACAACTTGGTGACGCTGTTTCTTGT
>JAJBTL010000296.1:11255-17521 GCA_020860865.1 Planctomycetota bacterium
TCTTCGGTGAAGTGTTTCCGAAACAACTGGCCATCGCCTCCAGCCTGACGATTGCCCGCTTGACCGCCTTTCCGGTGTGGTTCATCTACCGCGCCCTCGGGAAACCGATGCGCGTCCTGAACGCCATCGTCACCGCCCTTGAACGCGTATTTGACGCCCGCCGGGGCGATCCGCGCGGCGTCCGGGAGGAGGAACTCCGCCTCCTTATCGAACTGAGCCGGAACGACGGCGCCATCTCCGAAGGCGAGTACACGATGATCGACGGAATTGTCGATCTCCCGTCCGTCCGGATAAAAGACATCATGATTCACCGGGTCGACACCTCCATCCTGCCGGCAGAGTCGAGCCTCGCTATCGCCCTCTCGGAAGCGCGGCGGAGCGGCCACTGCAAGATGCCGGTCCACTCGGCGGCGAAGGACGATCTGGCCGGTTGGGTCGATGTCAGGGACATTTTTTCCGACCGTAAAACCGACGCCGAACTGGCCGAGGAAACGGCGGAGTCGTACCTGAAGGAATTCCGCTACTTTTCCGAACACGACCGCTGCGACCAGGTGCTGGAGCGGGTCAAGGGCGGCGGGTCGGACATTTTCGCCGTGGTGGACGAACGCGGCGTGGTGGTCGGTTTCTTCACCGTCCAGGACATCATGGACGAGGTCCTTGGCGAGTTCGGCGAACACGGTGCGCCCCCGCCGTTGGAAATCCGTGAAGCCGACGGCGGCTATGTCATCTCCGGCCGGCTGAGCGTGCGGGAATGGCGGGACGTGTTCGACGTGTCGTCGGCGGTGCCGAAAAGCGCCACCGTCGGCGGCCTTATCGTCTCCCTCCTCGGGCGTGTTCCCCGAGTCGGCGACCGGGTCGCCCTCGAGAACATGGAGATGACGGTGTTGTCGACCTGGCACAACCAGGTGCGGGAGGTGGGGCTGCGGCTTGTCTCGCCGGAGAGCAAGGAAAAGGCGGACAAGAAGGTGTCGGCCCGGATGTTCAGGTAAGAGGCCGCGTCTTTTTTACGAGACCGGTCACTGTGAAAAGAGGTTCCAACAGGAAAGGAGGAGAGGGCAGTGCAGACAATACTTAACCTGCTTGGCGTCGCTGCATCGCTTATGCTCAGCTTCATCTCCTCGGGGATGGAGACGGCCCTCTACCGGGTCAGCCGGGTCCGCCTCCGCGTCCGGTCGGAAGCGGGCGACCGCCGGTCCGGACTTGTCCTCCGCGTCCTCGCCCGTCTCGACGCGATGGTGACGACCATCCTTATCAGTAACAATATAGCCGCCTATACCGGGACGTTTTTCCTGTCCGCCCAGCTTATCGCCTGGCGGGTGCCTCATACGGAACTTATCACGACGGCGGTAATAACGCCGTTATTTTTCATCCTGACGGAATCACTGCCGAAGCAACTGGCTTATACCAATGCCGAGCGGTTCACCGGCGAACTGGTGCGGGTGTTTTCCACCTTCCGCTTCATCTTTTCGCCGGCGGTGGTTGTCCTGAACCTGGCGTCTTCGGCGCTCCGGCGGTTGTTCGGCGCCGGTGGTCAGGCGCCGCTGGCCGGGAGCGAACGGTCGCTCCTTCTCGAGCATTTCAGCGCCGGCGTGGCCGAGAAGGTGCTGACGGCGGAACAGAACAAGATGGCGGCGCGGGTGATGGAGATGGAAAGCATCAGCGCCGGCGACAGCATGGTGCCGCTCCACAAGCTCCTCCTCCTTCCCCAAGGGGTGACCCGGAGCCGGGCCATTACCGAAATGAACCGGCGGCGGCGCGGCCTCGCCGTCCTTCTCGATCCGGCCGGCCGGCCGACAACCGGCGTTGTCACGATGAATGCGTTTTTGATGAACCCGGGGGAGGACAAGGACGCGGTAACGACGGTGGCGGAATACCTCGCCACCATCGCGGCGGATAAAACCCTGCCGGACGTCCTGAACCTGTTCCGCCGTCACCACGCGAGGAATGCCCTCGTCACCAAAGGGAATCGGATAGTCGGTCTCATTACCACGCGAAGCGTGCTGAACCGGATCGCCGGGCAACTCTGACGTATAGTCGAACACTCCACCATTATATGTATGCCGAAAGAAACCGGCGCCAGGACTGTCCCGGCGCCGGTTTTGCCTGCGGTCATAGCGTTCGCCCTTTACGCAGTATTCCCGACCGTCGCCACGTCAAAGTACCGCTTCCGGTATGCGTACAACAGCGCGACCGACATGACCAGCGCCAGGAATTCGGCCAGCACCGGCGCCAGCCAAACGCCGGTCAATCCCCATATCCGGGGCAGGACGAGGAGGAAGGCGCCAAGGAGGACGAATGTCCGCATGAAGGAAAGAATCGCCGACACCGTGCCGTTCGACAGGGCGGTGAAGGTCGCCGAGGTCAGGATGCAGACGCCGGTAAAGAGGAGGCTGTAGGCGTAAATCCTGAAGCCGTCCACCGCCAGCCGGTAGACGTCGGTACCGGGCGGGGTGAAGATGGCGGCGAACAGCGGCGCGCCGACCACGCAGACCACCGTGGCGCCTATCGAAATGGTGACGATGTAGGCGAGGCACATTTTGAGGAGTCGCCGTACTTCGCCCGGGTTCCGGGCGCCGAACTGGTAACTCAGTATCGGTGCGACGCCGGTTGAAAAACCGAGAAGCAGCGTTATCAGGAAGAACTGCGTGTAGATGATGATGGATATCGCCGCGACGCCGTCCTCGCCGGCGAGGCGTAGCAGGGTAATATTGTAAAGAAACGTCGTTACGCCGATGGAGACTTCCACAATCATCTCGGACGCACCGTTGTAACAGGTCTGGGCGAACTCCCGGAGCCGCAGGCGCGGCCGGGTGAAATGGAGCGGTCCGTCCCGGCGTGAGAACAGGACCAGACCGGTGATTGCGGAAATGGAATAGCCTATCCCGGTGGCGACGGCGGCGCCGCCAAGGCCCATGCCGAAAATGACGATGAACAGGTAGTCGAGGACGACATTGGCGACGCCGGCGATGAAGATGACGGCGAGGCCGAGGTGCGGTTTGCCGGCGGTGACGAAAAGGGTCAGGAACAGGACCTGGATGAGGATCACCGGGGCGAACAGGATAAGAGTGAAGAAGTAGGTTCGTCCGTAGGGGAGGAGCCTCGGGCTGGCGCCGAGGGCCCGGACGACATCGTCCACGAACAGGCCGCCGAGAACGGCGAGGACGACGCCGATGCCGCTCACGGCAATGACGATGGCTGTGAAGTTTTCCCGCGCCTCCCGGTTCCGGTTCTCGCCCATTTTCCTCGCTATGATGGCGCTGCCGCCGGATGCGAACATGGTGCCGATACCCCATGCCACACCGAGAACCGGGGCGACGATGTTGATGGCGGACAGGGCGTCGGTGCCGACGTAGCGGGCGACAAACATGGCGTCCACCGCCGTGTACATGGACATGAACAACATCATTATCATGGTCGGGAAGGCGAAGCGGAGAAGCGATCCGATGGTGAACCGCGTTGCCAGCGCGTTGTCCGGTTCCTGGGTGGCGGTCATGGTTTCACAGTTTCACTGGAAAAATGGGTTGGCGCGACCAGGCCGTGTTCCGTTGGTGACCACGGCGGTACCGGGTGAAGGCGACCGGCTGGCTGATCGCACTTTACAACCAGTCCGAGTGACGAGAAGAATCGGGTCGCTGTCAATGTATCCGCTGAATCCGTTCCGGTGGCCACCAGACGGCCAGGGCAGGACCGCGAAGGAGGCCGAGATCCACCGGGCCCCAGCTTCGGGCGTCGAAGGAACTGACGGTGTGATCGCCCATGGGGAAAAAGGCGTTTTGGCTGACAAACACTTCGCCGCTCGGACCGACCTGGGGGAATCGTTCGCCGCGATCCTGTTCCCAGCCGCTGTAGTAGAAGATGTCCCGGTCGAGGACGATGGAGTCGATACGGACATCGCCGCCGGCGGCGAGGAGGCTGACGCCGCTGGCCCGGGGCAGGCTCCGGGGCGCCGGGCGTCGGTCGTTCCAGACCGGTTCGTCGAAAATCGGCGTGGTCTGGGAATCGATGAACAATCTGGCGCTGCCGTCGACGACGTAAAACTCCACCCGGTGGCGGCGGCCCGGGGTGACGGGCGCCAGGCTCCGGTGGGTGGCTTCGGCCGGGGCGCCGTTGATGCGAAGTTCGGCACGGCCGTCGCCGGTGACGAATGCCTGGACATAGCGGCTTTCGTCCCGGATGGTGAAGGCGATGCTGGTCGAGGCGTTTTCCAACGTCACGTCGGAGACGACCCGGAGGTCGGGGACGAAATGGTAATCGGCCTGACGGGCGCCGACGTCTTCGCCCTGCGGGGCATAGGTCGGGCTGACGCCGTAGCGGCCGGTGCCCGGGAGGCCGTTCCGGCGGTGGTAGAAGATGACGGCGGTTTCATTATTGAGAACGCCGCAGCGTGGGCAGCGGCCGACAATGTTATGAGTGTCCACCGCCCGGACATAGACGTGGCCGCACGGCTGGCCGTCCGATAGAACGTTCGGGCAACGGAACTGCACCGGCTGCTCGAGGACGTAGCGGTCGGGGATGCCCGGCAGTTCGACCATGACGTCGCGGCGTTCGCCGGCCGGGACGACAGGGCGATAATCCATCCGCACCGATTCGTCACCGGCCCGGAGAACGAGGGGGCCGCCAGCCCGGAGGACGGTTTCGCCGCCGATGACTTTCCAGAACATCTCCAGTTCCGGAAGGGCGATGTCGGCGAAGTCCTCCTTGTACACTTTTTGCCACAAGCCGCGTTGGACCGCGTCCGGCTTAACGATACGGCGGTATTCGCGTTCGCTTTCGGGGCGGGTCCAGATGTCGCCTCGGGCGATGGCGAGGGTTTCCCCGGGCAGGCCGACGATACGTTTGACGAAGTTCTGGCCTTCGTACTGGGCGCTGATATTGTAGAAATCGTTCCGCCGGGCGCTTTCGTAGGGGAATTCGAAAACGGCGATTTCCCAGCGTTCCGGCGCCCGGTAGCGGTAGCTCAGTTTGGAGCAGAGAATCCGGTCGCCGCCGTCCGGGCGGCCGTGGAGGACTGTCTCCATGCTGCCGGTCGGAATAAGGTAGACATCGAAGGCGTAGGCCTTGATGGCGAGGGCGACGAGGACGGCGCCGGCCAGAAGGACGACGAGATCGGCGCCGCTTTTCCACAGCGACTTTTTGCCCGGCGCGTCGGTTTTGGCCGTACCGGCCTTTGTCGTGTCGTCGGCGGCCACTGGAGCGGTTTCCCGGACCGGGACCGGCTTGTCGCCGCGTTTCTTTTTAGCCATGGCTTGGATGTATTTCTATGTAGTGGGATTTCGGAAGAACCGGCTGGACCGGGGCGTCAGGAAGCGGCCGGAATTGGTCATGCCGAGGACGCACTTCGCCAGGACGTCGATGCCATCCTCCCACAGGGGCGGCAGGAGCATGTCGACATATTCGGCCAAGCGCGGATCGCCGGATTTAAAGGAAATGGCGAATCCGGCCTCCCGGAGCATCGGCAGGTCGTTCAGGGCGTCGCCGACGGCGATGAACCGGTCCATCGGGATAGACGCCCATTCCGCGACAAAGCGGAGGCCCTCGCCCTTGTCCGCCCCGAGAGGCATTATTTCAATAAACCGGTTGTTGGACCGGGTGAGGACGACGTTGTCGCCGAGGCGTTCCTTCCACATTTCGAGTATTCGCGCCTGATCGGCTTCGGCTGTAATGCAGAGGCATTTCGTTGGGTTGTTCCGGGCGAGGATGTCTTCCCGATCCCGGGCCAGGGCGACGAAGGAATACTGGGCCGAGTACATATCCCTGTCCGGCCCGTCAGTGAGGGAATAGACGGCGATGTCGATGCAGTAATTGACGTAGAGGCCGAACTCCTTTTCCGCTTCCATAATGATGTCGCGGCAGGCGTCGTCGAGGCGGAGGTGGTGAAGCGGCTCCTCGCCCGGGAAGCCGATATAGGCGCCGTTACACGAGACTATCGGCGTGTCGAGTTCGAGTTCGGCCCAATATTTCTCCGAACCGGACTGGAGGCGGCCGCTGACGATGAAGACGCGGATGCCGGTTTTCGTGATAAGGCGAACGGCGCGGGCCACCGAGTCGGACAGGTGGCCGTCGTAGTCAAGGAGGGTGCCGTCCATGTCGAAAGCGATTCCCAGAGGATGGATGGGAAGCTGAACACCGGTGTCGCTGAACTGGGGCAAATCCATCGAGTCGGTCTCCGGAGAGAAAACGGGCAGCCGCTAAAGCATTTCTTAAAATACTCTAAGAGCATGTTATTAAAATGCGTCTCGCCGCGCCATACGTCGTCAAAATCGGCT
>JAJBTL010000174.1 GCA_020860865.1 Planctomycetota bacterium
CACCTCGGCGCACATGCCCTTGTCCGTGCCGATGTACTGGATGGCGTCGTCGGCCGCCGTCAGGCCGTATTCGGCCAGGGCGGCGCGGAAGCCGTCCTCCCGCATCCGGGAACTCGAGATGAAGCGGAAAGAATTTATCATCATTATACGCCGCCGGCCCTGCTCCAGAAGGTGCTTTGTCGTCAGGTAGACGCCCTGGCAATCGTCCGGGAGGACGCAGTCAAGAACGCGGTTTTCGAAGGTGCGGCCGACCAGGACAAAGGGCGTTTCCGACCGTTCCAGAAGGTCCACCGCGTTCGCGTCTTCCTGGATGGGGAAAAGGAGAACGCCGTCGACCTTTTTCCTGAGCGCCTCGTTGACCGCTTCCAGCTCGCGTTCCGGTTCGTAGCGGGTCGTTATTATGATGGTGTTGAAGCCGCGGGCGGCCGCGTGTTTTTTAATAGTGTTGGTGACGATGGAATAGTACGGGTTCATCGTGTCCTGCATGACGACGGCAATGGTGTTGGTGATGCCCGTCCGCACGCTGCCGGCGATGGAATTGGGGATATAGCCCATGTCCAACGCGACCTGATGAACTTTCTCCCGCAGTCGTTTCGAGATGCTCGGATGGTCCTTGAGAGCACGCGAGGCGGAGGTTACCGAACATCCGCACGCCTGCGCCAAGTCCCGGAGCGTCACCATAATCGTTGCCTCTGTGTGAGTGGGAGATGCGATTCAAACCGGCATTTGAGAATTTAGCTTAACGATTGCATAATACCTCATGATTCGCCTTTGTCAAGCGGGAGTAGGAAATTTTACGTCCGCGATATTAACGCAATCTTTGCGGATCCGTGATCGCGGGGCGGTTTATCGCTGTCTGGAACGGTTTTTCAGAATTGGAAAAAGCGGCCCGCGAACAGGGTGTCCACGGGCCGCCGGTTGATGCGCTACGGGAAAATGAAACAGCTTCGAGTCATTTTGGACAGGTATGACCGAGGAGTGACTCGAGGCGCCGGTCTTTTTGGTAAAGGGTCATCGTCGAGTCGGCGACGTCTTCCACAGCGGTCGGCTCGCCGCTCCCTACCCGGAGGGCCTTCTTGACAGTTTGGTCCGATACGGCGTCCAGGGTGGCGGTGCCGTCGACGAGGCCGGTGGCGTCGATGTCGATATCCGGGTTAATCAGTTCCTTGCAGCCGCTGATGCGGATGACGGGGACGATGGCGTTGTTGAACCCGGCGGAAGCGGTTGTCCAGAGAATGAGGTGGGCGCCGAGGGCGGCGAAGTTGACGCCGGCGCCGCCGCAGAGCATGGTCACGTCCGACAGGTAAAAGCCGGGGACGGTTGGTTTGTCCACGCCGTCCGGGCCGATGGTGAGGAGGTCCTGTATCGGCTGTTCGCCGGTCTTGTGGAGAGCGCCAAGGGATTTTTCCTCGATGGTGGTGAGGCCGCCGACGCAGTTCCCGATACTCATTGTCTCGACTTCGGCGCCGGGGACGCCCCAACGGCGGTTTTCTTCGTCGATACGGCGGCGGATTTTTTTGGCCACTTCGGGCGTGACCGCCCGTTTGTCCAGGACCGGCTCCGTCCCTTGCAGCTCGAACAGTTCGCCGCCGATGGCGGTGGCGCCCATGGCGATGAGTTTGTCGACGGCGGCGCCGGCGGTGGGGTTCGACGTCATGCCGGAACTGGTGTCGCTGCCGCCGCACTTGACACCGACGACGAGGCGGGAGACGGGGAACGGTTGCCGGACGAGGTTGTTCCGGTAGGTGACGAGCGGTGCGAGTTTTTCCCGGCCTTCCCGGATGGCGTTCCGGCTGCCGCCGGCTTTGTCGATACTCAACGTGGCGGTCGGCTTACCTTCGCAGCCAATCGGCGCGGCGATCTGTTCCGGGAGGATGCTGCCGCAGCCCATGGCGACGACGAGGACCGCCGCCACATTCGGGTTCCGGCCGACTTCTATCATCTGGTGGAACGTCTCCTCGTTGCCGCCGAGCATGCAGGTGTACCAGTTCGTCAGGACGACAACATCGTCGAAGCCTTTGGCGATGTTCCGGACGACGCCGTCGGCGCACTCGTCCACCGCGATGACGAGGACCTTGTTCCGGATGCCGACAGAGCCGTCCGGCCTGGCGAAACCGTTGAAAGTTTTGTCCGTCATGCCCTGCCCTCCGTTGTCGTGTCGATGTTCATTTGCCTGATTATTTCCCGGCGGATACTGTCGGGAACGTCCAGCTTGAGACTGCGGACGTTGTGGACGTGGACGAGGCGGCCGGCGGAAATCGGGGATGTCGACTCGCCAATGACTTCCCCGTACTTCCGGATCGGCTGGCCGGCGGGGATGTCGCGGAGGGCGATTTTATTGCCGTGGGGGATGGGCTCGAGGACGGTGATGTCCTGGAGCATTTGTCCTCCTTTGTCGAAAACCGCCGCTTCCGCGCCTTTTTCAACCGATTCCATGGCGGTGGCGACGTCGTCGTCGTCGTGCATTTTCGTGAAGCGTCTCATACTGCACCTCCCGCCGTGGTGTCGTCCTGGGGCTTTTCGAACTTTTCACCGTTTATGAGCATGTCTTCCATCCGGTGCCTGGACACCCGGCCCCAGTCCTTCGCCATCCAGTGGAACATACCGATGAAGATGACGATCATCACGAAGACAATAGGGATGGCGGTCGTGATGGCGCAGGTTTTAATCGTGTTCAGGTTGGCCTTGATGAGGATCATGGTGAGGGGGACAAGCGACAGCATGACGCACCAGAACAGGCGGAGGAACGGGCTTGGTTCCTGATCGTTCCGGAGGTTCAGGGTGGTGGTGGAGGCCATCGTGAAGGCGGCGCCGTCCAGGGTGGTGGCGAGGAACAGTAACGTACTGACGCAGAACAGGACCATGAAGATGGAGCCGCCGGGGATGGACCGGAGGACTTCTATTATTGCCGTGTTGGCCTGGCCGGCGCCGAGGAGGCCGGTGACATCGACGACTTCGGCGATTTTCCGCTGCATCGTCGCCGAGCCGAGAACGCCGAAGTAGACGAAGCAGCCGAGGCTCCCGGAGATGACAGTGTTGAAGACAACCGACCGGATGGTGCGGCCTTTCGAGACTTTGGCGATGAAGATGCCGGTGAAGGGGACGTAGGTAATCCAGTAAAGCCAGTAGAAAATGGTCCAGGCTTCCGGGAAGCCGGACTTCCCTACCGGATCGGTAAAGAGGGACATGTGGATGTAATTCTGGAACATGAGGCCGATGGACTGGACCGTGTTCGCGATGATGAAATGGGTCGGGCCGAAGAGGACGATACCAATTGTGAAAAGAATGACGATACGGATGTTCCAGTTCGAGATGTTCGCCATGCCTTTCTGAAGGCCGATGACGGACGACAACGAGTACACCACCGATATCGCCAGGATGATGACGATGTTCATGGCGAAGGTCGGGGAGATGCCGAGGACGGAACAGAACACCTCCGTGACCAGTGGAATCGACACGCCGAGGGTGATGGACAGGCCGCCGAAGCAGATGAAGATGAACAGGATGTCGGCGATGCGGCTCACGATGCCGTTTTCGGCCAGGCCGGTCATGGACGTGATAATCCCGGACATTGAGAGGCCCTTGTTTTTCCTGACATGGAAATGGTAAGCCATGGCGATGCCGAGGAAGGCGTACAGCGCCCAGGCCGAAAAGCCCCAGTGAAACATGGTATAGGGGACTGACATTTCGTAGGCCATTTTCGAACCGGGCTCGATGCCGAGGCCGGGCGTGCCGATGTAATAGGCCCATTCGACAAAGGCCCAATAGCATGTGGCCGATCCGAGGCCGCACGAGGCCATCATGGCAATCCACCGGAACGTCGAGTACTCCGGCTTCGAATCGCCGAGGCGGACCATGCCGTATTTCGAGAAGGCGACGCCGAACAGGAGGAGGACAATACCGAAGGTGATGACGAGGACGAGGGCGCCGAACCAGTCGGTGAAGGCGGTGAAGAGCCAGTTGGCGGCGGCTTCGGACTGGGTCGGCATGGCGTAGAGGAATCCGACGACGCCGAGAACCACGACCAGGCTGATGCCGATGAGGAGCTTGTCCAGTCTGGAACTGTTCATGTGTTTCTCCTTGTGACCGTGAATGTTCAATAGTGCGATATGGCTGGGGCAATCACAACAAATTCAGTAAAACACGACGATTTTTCCGCTCTGACGCGGGCGGTTCAGCGAGGCGGTCAACGCATTCGGTATTTCTCGATAAGGTCCTCGTCCAGTTCGACGCCGAGGCCGGGCGTGTCCGGCACGACGACGTGGCCGTCCTCCAGCGGCAGGAGGTTCTTGACGAGGCTGGTGAAGAGGGGGCTGGTGCTTTGGGAATATTCCATGAGGTCGCCGTCCTTCGAGGCGGCGAGGAACTGGACCGTCGCGGCCAACAGTATCCCGGTGGAAAAGCCGTGCGGGATGAGCTTGGCGCCGTGACTCTCCGCCAGGTCGGAAATTCTTCGCATTTCGCTGATGCCGCCGCAGCGGGTGATGTCGGGTTGGATAATGTCCGGCCGGGCCGCCTCGAGGAAGGCGGCGAATTCGTAGCGGGTGGTGAGGGATTCGCCGCCGGCGAGTTTGGCCGACGTCAGGCCGGACAACCTGGCGTAGGACGACGGGATGTCGGCGAGGACCGGTTCCTCGATCCAATTGAGGTTGAACGGTTCCATCCGCTTAAACATGGCGGCGGCGTGGCCGTAGGTCCGCCATTTACTCGCCAGATCGATTTGCAGCTCGAAGCCGGGACCGAGTTCGTCCCGCACCGCCTGGACGATGGCGACGTCGGTGTCCGGGTCGTCGCCGAGAATGCCGCCGCCGAATTTCAGGCTGGTAAAGCCCTGTTCCCGGAGGTTCCGGGCAATGGCGGCGCTTCCTTCCGGCGTGTCGGCCGGAATGAAGGTGCCGTAGGCGCGGATGCGGTCCCGGTACTTGCCGCCCAAGAGGGTGTGAATCGGCTGGCCGTAATACTGCGAGGCGATGTCCCAAAGGGCGATGTCGATGGCGCTCTGGGCGTGGATGCCGAGGCCGCGACGGCCGGCGTAGTTTGTCTCCCAATACATCTTGTCCCAGAGGCGGCTGATCTCCAGCGGGTTTTCGCCAATGAGGACGCGCCTGAGGCCGCCGCAGTAGAGGTTACTTTGCGGAGCATCGACGAAGGCGGCGGCGACGGTGGGCGAGGTGTCGCTTTCGCCGAGGCCGACAAGGCCCTCGTCCGTTCGCACCCGGACGATGAAGGCGTCTTCGCCCCATTCGCATTCGGCATCCCGGGGAGGGATGCGGAGACAGAGGGTTTCGATATCGACAATTTTCATTGGCAGATCTCCCTTGCGTTGAACGGCTGCCGCCGGGCGGCGGCGTCACGACGATTGATGGACAGTACATGCTGTAATGGGATCGCGAACTTTATTCTGCGTGAGGTAATGTGGGCACTGTGTTGCTTCACCCATAAGCAAGCAAGAGCGCTGCCAAAACGGCATTTACCGAAAAAGCAGGTTTTACGGGGATTTCTGAGAAGGACGGAACGGATTTTTTTTCCTGGTGAGTGCGATGCGATTCGGAATAGTGAGTTATACTGTGTTCGGTGAAGCAAATTCGACTCGCATGGAGGCGGAGTGATGACGAGCCCCGATTTTATTTACGGCATGGATTTCAAGACGTTCTTTCATCTCATTGATTCGTTGTATGACGAAATCCTGATCTATGACGACAACTATAATATTGTCTATATCAACCAGGCCTGCGTCCGCCATTACGGCGTGCCGCCGGAGAAGATGATCGGGAAGTCGTTTTGGGATTTTGTCGACAGCGACTGGTGGTCGCCCTCCATCCTGCCGGTGGTGTATGAGGAAAAACGCGCCTATGCCATCAACCAGAGTACGCTGTCCGGCGAGACCCTCCTCACCATCGCCCTGCCGATTTTCGGGGACGACGGGAAAATCAAATACGTCATCATGAGCGTCCGGGACGATACGCGGGACGTTGCCCTGTACAATCCGCAATACATCTCGCATTCGCACGGCGTGTCGCGGGCGTTGACGCCGGAGATTATCCCGGTTGGCGAAAGTCCGGAACTCGAACGGCTCCTGTCCCTGGCGGACAAGGTCGGAGCCATCGACGTCACCTGCGTCCTCATGGGAGAGACCGGCACCGGGAAAACGATGCTGGCAAAATACATCCATATGGTGAGCCCGCGAAACGGGCGGCCGTTTGTCAGCCTGAACTGCGCCGCCATTCCGGCCGATTTGGTCGAGTCGGAATTGTTCGGCTACAGTAAGGGGGCATTCACCGGCGCCAATCCGGGCGGGAAGCGCGGGCTTCTCGAAATGGCGGACAAGGGGACTGTCCTTCTTGACGAAATTTCCGAACTGTCCTTGTCGGCCCAGGCGAAGATTCTTCAGTTCCTTCAGGAAAAGACCTTTATTCCGGTGGGCGGCGACAAGCCGGTCTCGGTGGATGTCCGCATCATCGCCGCCACCAACCGGAACCTCAAGAACATGATGGCCATGGGGCAGTTTCGGAAAGATCTGTACTACCGCCTGAGCGTTGTCGAACTCCACCTGCCGCCGCTCCGCAAGCGGAAAGGGGATATTCCCCTCCTCGTCAACCATTTCCTTTCCGTGTTCGGGCAGAAGTACGGGCTCGTAAAACAGATTACCCAGGACGCGATGGCGGTCCTCGTCAACCATGACTGGCAGGGGAATATCCGGGAACTGGCGCATTTGGTTGAACGGCTGGTGGTGACGTCGGACGCGCTCGTCGTCGACGTCCAGCACCTGCCGACCAGCCTGTTCGGACTGGTCGACCCGGACGAAACGACGCCGGCGTCCCCCGAGACGCCGGAGGGCGCGACGCTGGACGACATGATGGAGCAGTACGAAGCGGCCATCGTCAGGGCGGCGTACCAGAAATGCGGCTCCTCACGGCGGCTGGCGGAACATCTGGCCATCAGCCAGACCAAGGCCAATAACCTTATCCGGAAGTATGTGACAAAGCCGTAGGCCGCCCTCCCCTGGTTATTTGGCGAAGCGGTTCGAGTACCGTCCGCTGGCGCTCGTGACAACGACCGGGGCTGGACATATTTCGCCAGCCAGCGCGGCGCTGGCGCGGTTCTTCATCCACATGGCGATGGCGATCGTTGCCACTTCCGAGGCGACGATGGCGAACCAGACATAGTCCGCCGGGAACAACAGGGGGAAGGTGAAAATGCATATCGTATTGAACAATAACCCCCGGCATCCGGCGGTGACGACGGCGCTCGGCGTCTGCTTGGTCGAGAAGAAATAGGTGGTGAACACAATATTCACCGAGGCAAAGACAAACGCCAGGGCGTTATATTTCCAGATCATTTCCGCCAGGGAAATGAGGCCGGGGTCTGTCGTGAAAAAGCCATAGAGCCAGCCGCCACCGAAGACCATGGCAAGATAGAGACTGAACGACAGAACGACGTTCAGGACCAGGCCGGCACGGAAGTAGAACGTGACGTTCCGGTGTTCGTTCCGGCCGAAGCTTTGGCCGAGAAGCGGCTGGATGCCTTGGGAGACTCCGGAGAAAATTCCTATGAACATCGCGGCGATGTAGGTGATGATGGAGAAGGCGGCAATGCCGTCCTCCCCGACCGTCCGGATGATGACGAGGTTGTAGCAGAACACGGTCAGCGGGTGGTACAACTGGGTGATCATTTCCGGAACGCCCCGCTTGACGATTTTGCCGACGAGGGCCAGGGACGGCTTCAGCAGGCGGACGCGGAGGACGCCCCGGTTGCCGATGAGGTGGGTCGCCAGGATGGCGAAGGACAGCACCTGTCCAAGGCCCGAAGCGACGGCGGCGCCCTTGACGCCCATTTGCAGCGGGAACACGAACAGCCAGTCAAGGAAGATATTGGCGATGGCGCCGGCGACCATGCCCCAGAACGCCAGGGACGGCCGTCCGTCGTTCCGGACAAACACGGCCAGCCAGGTGCTGAGGGTCCAGATTACCGAAAACATGCAGTAATAGCGGAGATACGTGACGGTGTTCTCCATAAGGGCTTCGCTCGCACCGGACAGGATGGCGATCCGTTCCGGCCAGAAAACGCCGATGGCGGCGAACAGGGCGGACACGGCAATCACCAGGACGCCACTGGCGTTGAAGACGGTGTTGGCCCCGGCCCGGTCGCCGCGTCCGGTACGGATGGCGAAGACGGTGGCGGCGCCGGTGATGATGAGATACGCCGCGGCGAGAAGGAAAATATTGAACGGCAGGGCGATATTGACGGCGGCGAGGGCGTTCGCGCCGACGCCCCGCCCGACAAACATGCCGTCGACGACGGCGTAGGCGAATGTCACCACCATCGACGACACCGACGGAATAACGTAACGACCGATTTCTTTTACTCGACTGTCCATCCTGTTGTTCCTCTGACAAACAAGAAGCTGTTCGCCACCAGCCGGAGCGCCGTGTGACAGCGCTGAGACGGCGGGAAGCGAACAGCCGGTACCTACGGCGGAAGCGTCGGCGCACTGAACGCCGCGTTTCCTACTTGACGAGCTTACACTATGGAGTTACTCCATAGTCAAGGATGTTTTCGTCTTTTTTCGCGGATACATTTTTCCGCACGCCACATCGTAATGTTATGGAGGGCGGAGAATGGACAAGGGCAGGCTTTTCACCATCAGCGAATTCGCCCGGATATCCGGGGTTAGCCGGGACAACCTGATCTTTTACGACAAGGTGGGCGTCCTGAAGCCTGAACGGGTCGATTACAACGGCTACCGCTATTACAGCATCAGGCAGATTTGGCTGGTGTATTTTGTCATGATGTTCAAGGAATTCGGCATGCCGCTTGAGAAAATCAAGGAAATATCCCGGGACCGGACACCGGAGGGGATTCTTCAGGTTTTCTCGAATCAGAAGAACGTGATTCAACTGGAAATCCATAAGTTGCAACAGCGCCTTCTCATGATTCAGGCGCAGGAAGACGTTATCCGGGAAACGCAGGGGCTGGACGAAGACGCCATTCATATCCAGGACCGGCCGGCGGAACCGGTCCTCCGGGGACCGGTTATCCACGACTTCAGGCAGGACAGGTTGAACACGTACTTCTCCGAATTCTTCAACCAGGTGCTTGCGTCCGGGATTGGCCTCGGGTTTCCGCTTGGCTGCGAGGTGACGAAACAGTCGCTGTTACGGGAGGAATGGGGACACATTCACCGGATCTATTTTCGCGTTCCGCAGTCGAAACAGAAGAAGAAGGCGGGGAAATATGTCGTCGGCTATGCCCGTGGGGATTATTTCACCAACTTTCACCTGTACGAGCGAATGATGGACTTTATTGGCGAAAACAACTTCTCCATCAACGGCGCCGCCTATGAAGAATATATGCTCGACGAAGTGACGACCATCGATCCGTCCGACTATTTGATGCGGTTGTCCATTCCAGTGAAGTGAGGCGGCATCACAAAGAAAGGTATGTACAAGAAAACGGACTGCCGCGTTGGCAGTCCGTTTTCCGTGTGTGTGTCGGATCTATCATGCATGTACTTTAAAAAGACACGCCCATATTGAGGTAGACGCTGTGGTCGGTGTAGCCGGACCGGGTCTGGAAGGTGTAGTCGACCGAGGCGTCGAAGCGTTCGGTGAGGCGGGCCTTGACGCTGGCGCCGACCTGCCAGCGGTTGCGGCCCGGGTTGATGCCGCGAAGGGCGTTCGCGATGCTGGAGCCGTTGTAGCCGGTATTGACGGTGGCCTGCTTGTCGCCGGCGGAGTGGACCCAGGCGGTGTGGACTTCCGGCGCAATGTACCGGCCGCCACCGAGCGGGAAGACCCGGGTCAGGCGGACGCCGACCGGGATGTCGACGATGTCCATCGTGCTCTTGTCAAACCAGTTTGTCAGGGCGCCGGCTGTGCCGGTTTCCTGCCAGTCATCCTGTTTGACGTGGGCGTAGGTGATGCCGGCGTAGGGGGTGATGAAGGTATTGCAGACCGGTTCCCAATCGTAGCCGAGTTCGAGGCGGGCGGAATAGGTCTGTGATTCGAAGTCGCCGCTCTTCCGGCCGCCGGCAATGAGGCTGACGTCGTAGTCGTTCCAGGAGTAGCCGAAGTCGACGCCGGCGCGGGCGTAGAAATTGCTCTCGTGGGTGTAGGAGGCGTAGAGACCGAGGTTGATGTTGTCGGAATCGTACTCGGTCGCCAGGCCTTTCGACTTGGTGTTGCCCCGGGTGTAGGCGCCGGCGAAGCCGATGGTTAAGCGGTCGTCAAGTATGCGTTCGTAGCCGAGGATGAAACCGCCGGCCCGGTACTTGTAGCCGGCGACGTTGTCCCGGGTGTCCTGATCGGCCCAGACGCCGAAGCCCCCGCCCCAGATGCGGTTCGCCAGGGGAACGGTGCAGGAGGCGAAAGAGGCCATGGCGTCGCCGGATGCGGCGCTAAGCGCCCGGGCGATACGGGTGCCGGCAATCTGCGACGACATCCGGCCGGCAACCTGGGACTGGAAGCGGTCGAGGTTGAGGCGCGGCGCTTCCACCGCTTCGACCGCGTATTCGCCGAAGGTTTGGCGGAGGGCGTTCACCATGGTATCGGTGTTTTCGATGGCGGTGACCAGTTGGAAGGCGTCCATCATCGTTGCCTGAAGGGCGGACAAGGTGGTCGAGTCCTGTAGGACGGTGTCGAAGTGGCCGGCGCCGGAACCGATGTTGCCGGCGAACTGCTCAGTCTCGAGCATGCCTTCCAAAACTTCCTCGAGGCTGTTCAGACCTTCGACGAAGATCTCGTTTTCGTTCTGGATGGCCAGTCTCAGGAGGTGGTTGCCGAGCCGGTCGATAATGTCGGCGGCGTTGTCGGCGACAAGGATGGTCTTGCCGGTGATGTCGGCGTCGGCACCCTCGACCATGAAGTCGAGATCGTCGGTTCCGGTCAGGTCGATATCTCCGCCAACCGCGTGGAACTGGCCAGGTGCCTGACCAGATCCCGCGGTGAGCCGGAGCGACGCTGAGGAGGTATCGAACTGGGCCGTGCCGGTGATGGCGAGGATGCTGTCGCCTTCGACCGTGACGGCACCGCTGAACAGTGTTGCACCGCTGGCAAGCGTGGAGGTGCCGCCGCCGGTAACGGTGAGGCTGGAGCCGTTATTGAGAACAAACTCGGCCGACTTCGCGTCGATGCCGGCGCTGTCCGTGAGGGTAAAGTCGCCGGTCATGGCGACGGTGCTGGCGGCGTCGGCGCGGTTCAGGGACAGGTTTTCCCCGAGGACGACGGCGTCGGTGCTTTCAATCAGGAGGTCGCTCATGGACAGGGCGGTTCTCGCCATAAGGCCGGCGACATCACCAGCGCTGTCGGCGGAGGAGAGGCCGTACTTCACCGAGCTCTCGGTGAACGTCGCGGCGCCGGTGCCGAGGGCCTTGGCGTTGGTGGCGGCAAGGCTGCCGTTTTCGACGGTCGTCCCGCCGGCATAGGCATTTTCTCCCGACAGGGTTATGGTACCGTTCGAGACCGCGATGCCGCCGGTGCCGGAGACGGTTCCAGAGAGGTCAAGCCCGGCGGCTCCGGTGGCGATTTCGGTGGTGCCGGCGAGGGTGATGTCGTTGGCGACGGTGGCGGCGTCTGTTCCCGAATAGGTGAACGTCGTGTCGCCGCTGTCGAAGGACAGCGCCTCGGCGCCGAGCTGGTTGGCGGCGCCGAAGGCGAGTTTGCCATCGGTGCCGACGGAGATGCCGTTTTCGAACGTATTGGCGCCGTTCTGGAAGGCGACGGAGCTGCCGTTTTCAATGCTGAACGTGCCGTTCCCGACATCGTTGCCAACGACCGCTATGCCGCCGCCGGTGTAGGTGTAGTCGCCGGTCACGGACACTTCGGACACCTGGACGCCGCCGGCGGCGACGGAAATGCCGCCCTGGGTGGCTGCTTCAAAAATCACCTTGTCGCCGGCGATGATGGTGGTATCGTTTGTGCCGGTGGCGGCCCAGTTGGCGGCGCTGTAGTCCCATGTGTTGTTGGTGGCGCCGGTCCAGGTGAAGGCGAAATTGGTGGCTTCGGTGACGAGGTACAGTTGTTTGTTCGACGAGCGGTATTCGGCGCTGGCGGTGAGCCTGTCACTGGCGATGGCCTGGCCGTTGACTCTGAAGTCAAGGGTGCCGTTGTCGGTGATGCCGGTTCCCGAGTCGACGACGAGGTATTCGCCGTTGGCCCAGGTGGTGATGTTCAGGGTGTTGTTGTTGTCGAGGGTGACGGCACCCTGCGCGGACAGCGTACCGGTGGCGGCGGCGAGGTCGAGGTCGAGGGTGGCGCCGTCGAGTCGGGCGCTGCCGGCAACGTTCAGCGTGTCACCGAGGGCGACGGCGGCGTTTGTGAAGACGGCGTTCCCATTGATGGTGCTCTCGTTCAGGACATGCGTACGGGTGCCGCTGACGGCATTGTAGCCGCCGTTCCAGTGGGCGCCGTCAAGGGCGACGGTGCCGGCGTCATGGTTGAACGTTCCGCCGCCATATCCGGAAAAGATGAAGGTTCCGGTAGACATCTTTTGGAACACGGAACTGGAATTGTTGAAATCGATAACACCTGAGAAGTCGCCTGACTCGACAGACAGATCGCCGGTGCCGCGTTTCTCGACGCTGCCGGCGCCTTCAAGAGCCTTGATGGCTGAAGTGCCATTGGCGGTGAAGGCGAGTGTCGCGTCCTCGTCCACCACAATCTTCTCGGACGCGGCAAGGCCGGACGCGTCGGCGATGGCAAGGACGCCGCTCTTCACCGTCGTTGAACCGGTGTGAGTGTTGGCACCGGCCAGGGTCATTGTCTTGCCGGCGGCATCCATCACCACATTTCCGAGACCGGTGATGACACCGTTCAGGGTCCAGTCGGCTTCGGGAGCGAAGGCGATGGTGTCGGTTGCCGTGTCGAGGTTGATTGTCCCGAAGTTGAGCTGGTTGGCGAAGGAAGCGGTCGAGCCGCCCCTGACGGCCAAAGTGTTTGTAGAGGTTCCGGTAATAGTGCCACCCGAGAAGGAATAATCACCCTCCACGTTCATGGCATCGACGGTGACGCCAGAGGCGACCACCTGAACCGCGCCCGCGTTGGCGCTGGAGAAGTTGACGGTATCGCCGTTCAGAAAGGTGGAAATACTCATCCCGTTGACGGTACCTTTCCAGTTGGAGGAAGTGGCGACGTCCCACACGGACGTGGCGCCGGGGTTCCATTCGACTGTGGAGAGCAAGGTGGCGTCGGCAGTGCCGAGGGACAGTTGACTGCCATCGTTATTGGTTTTCAAACCAAACATTTTGGCGTTGGCGACGCTGGAACGTTCAGGCACGTATTCAATGCCATTCCGGTAAAGTTTGCCGGTAAAGTTGGTAAGGGTGCCGGTCTCGGTTTGGAGAAGAAGATAATCGCTGTCCCCAAGCCCGGTAGTGTTGGTAACATTGACGGCTTCCGGAGTAAAGGCGACGGTGCCGGTCAGGGTCAGGCGGGCGTCGGTGGTTGTGGCGCCGGTCATGTCGAATGTCACCATCTTGGCGGCGATGGTGGCATTACCGCGAATGGCGTTGCCGCCGCCGATGGAGAGGATGGCGTCGCTTGTGACATTGAAAGAGCTGGCCGCCGCACCGGAAAGATCGATGCCGCCGGCGGTGACACCGGTCACCTCGCCTTGGCGGTAAAGATGAAAGCTGCCGTCGTGGATAGTGAGGTCGACATCGTCATTGCCGGTCGGGGTAAAGGTTTTGCCCAAATTCCAAGTGCCGGTGCCACGCTTGTCGATTGTGGCGGTGACGTCAAAGTTGCTGTTAGCCGCAATGCCGTCCTGCATGTCACTGACGCCTTCGCCATCAATGACTATACTGCTATCGGAGAACCGGATGCCGAAATCGCTATTACCTTTAATGGTGGACGTTTTTCCGGCGCTGGTTTTAAGGAGCAAGCCACCCTCATTATATATAGCGGTAGATCCACCCGTGATTGAGTAGTCTGTAAGGACAAGAGATGCTTCATTATCCACCGCTATTTTATCGTTCCCAATGAAATCGACATTGGTAAGAAATGCGGTGGCACTATTGGAAAAAGCCGAAGCGGAATTCATGGTGGTGGTATTGTCGGTAAATGTGGCATTTTCGAGAATTAGAACACCCGAATTATGGACTGCGGTTTCCTCGTTTTCAGTGAAATAATAGCGACCCGTTCCATCGGCGGTCATTGAGATGAATTCATTGTATTTTACACTTACAACGCTTCCCTTTTGACCATAGAAAACTGAATTTTTTACCGTCAGCGACGAATTGTCTTCCAAATGGAATGCCGCGACGCCCGGCTTTCTTAGTGTTTTTCCTGAACCGACGTTCAGCGTAATACGCTGGGAATCACCACGGTTTCCATACTCGTTGGTGCCGTCTCGAACAATATCGACACCTGATTCGATTTGTAATGTGCCAACGCCATAGACACCGGTCATTACATCATTAAAGTCTTCAGAACCTTTTTGACGTTGCGTGTCCAAGGCATTCACCAAGCCGGTGTAGGCCGCCTCAATCGCGTCAGGATTATATGCTACTATATCGTTATATATACCGGTGTCGGCGACAACGGCCTCAAGCGCGGCGTTTTGGACGCCGTTGAAATGAAGTTGCGAGAGATCTTTTATAAGAGATTGCGCGGTACCTATACTGAGTATTCCGGCATCCAAGTCGATTGAGCCAACATAGTTTTCGTTATTTCCAGTCAAGCGAAGCTTGTGGGCACCGGTGGAATTTATGACAAGATAATTTCCTTTACCTGCCTCTGGAAATTCCACTGTATGAATTATATCACCCTGCAGAGTACCGCCACCTTCACCAATATATATCCTGTCGTAGGGACCAGAATCGGGACTTGGCGTGACAGTATAACCGTCGGTGATCACGGCACCGCCTGAAATTGTCGCCGCGAAAACTGATGGAGCGGCCATCATCAAAAATAGGGCGACAGTCGCCGCTATCAATCCGTTTCTCCTCATCACTCTCCTCCTCCTCCGTACATTTTATAGACCATTAAGGCATCATAAGCGCTGTTATCGCGGGGCCGAAAAGTAACGGGCGTTAACGAGGAATGGACAAGACGTGCCGGAGGATGGCAGCGGCGACGTTGATGGTCGGGAGATTTTCACGTGATCATTGCGTATTCACTAATGAATAGTGGAAATTTGGACCAGTAAATCAGGGCGTGGTTTTGACGAAACTTTTCAATTGACTTGGCGTGAACTTTCTGCTACGGTCGGATTATAGGATCTCTGTTTTTGGAGAATTCGTTTGTTATCTGCCGTAGTTATGCCGCACGATTGATGTATCTTATTGTACATGAACGTCTTTTCTAGACGTGTGATAACAGCGCTTATGTTGCGCCCTGCCTTATCCTCATATTCACCAGTGTTTATCCATGCTACATAATAACCGTAAAGTATCATCCCGTCGATGTATTCGCCAAACCCTATCCAACCCCGACCGTGCCTGGCCAATTCAGGACGGCGTTATGGCAAGAGATATACTTTTCCGATCCTTTTCTCCGATTATACATGAGTGGTGAGCACTCGATTTATCAGGCACGGTAAAAAAACCTTACTTTCTTCAGGTCGTGCATTCTTATTTTCCACCTCAATCGTAAGTAAAACCGCTTCAAAGCGAACGGAGCGTTTGCGGGAGTTTTCGCCACATTCACACCGCCTTTGTCACAGCGATGTGACGGGCCGTGATCCTGTTACACCGGAAAAATCCATCACATCAATAAGATTATCGCATTTACAGACCATTTTTTTAAATTAATAATGCAACCTTGATATTTTTCATGGTTTAAGATGAATATATGGGATTTTCGGACACTTGACAGATACTTTTTTTGGCGAAATTCATTATAGAAATGGAAATGTCCAATTGACTTATTATACCATGGGGAGTACCTATAGGTTACAAATGTCTTCCGTTACGAAGCGGGATCTGGCCAGAAAAAACATGTGCGGGTACTCAATAATGCCGTCGACGCCCGTTTCCTCACCACCGTCTCCGCGCCGGCTGGGTATGGTAAAACCACTCTTGCCCAAAAACTACGTGGTTCCAATGGTCGGCGCCGTTTTTACTTTGCCGTTCCCGCCGGTATTGGCGACAGGACACAGTGGTGGGATTCCCTGGTCGCCAGTCTGGCGAAGCAGGGATTGGAAACGGCTCCCGCCCTCCGCCGCATGGGATTCCCGCACAATGAATCCATCACCATGCGCGTTATCGATCACCTGCGGACCTTGTCACCACCCATAATGCTCATCCTCGACGATTACCAAAACTTCACAGACGATGTTCTCAATACCTTCTGGGAAAACCTGGTCAGGGCCGCACCGGGTGAAGACCGGGTTGTCATCTTTTCCCGGGTTAAACCCGGATTGGATCAGGACAGCCTCGAACAGGCCAAACTGGCGACGGCCTACGATCAGGAACTCCTCAAGTTCAGTAAAGACGAAGCGGTCGCCTTCTTTTTCCTAAACGGCGTTCCCGACCGCGCCACAGCCTTGCGCGCCTGGCGTTATTCCGAAGGCTGGGCGACGGCTTTATGGCTCTATCTCCGGAACGGTACCGCCGCCGAGAAACCGATGCCGACGGCGGACGTCTCCGTTCTTCTGGACGAGGCGGTCTTCGCCACCTGTTCGGCCGAGGATCGCCAGCTCCTGCTCCAGATGTCCGTCATCGATTCATTTGCCGAAAACGAAGAGGATCTGGAGCGCATTCTCGAGGTTTGCTTGCTCCAGAACGGGAAGAATCTCCACGCCTGGAATTTCACCGAACTGATGGCCATGTTCGACGCCTCCTCGTGGCGCGGGGATCTGCGGTGGAGGCGATCGAGGCGCTTGACCAATTACGGCCGGCAGTGGAACAGGCCGCGTCGTTCGAATGTCAGGAAAGCCTCGACCTCGCCCTCGGCTATATCTACGCGACGTTGGGACGTGTCGACCGGCTTCCCCAATGGCTCCGGGAAGGACGGGTGGCGACGCTGCCGCACGGCGCCGGCATGCGCCGGCCGTTCGCTCTGGTCATTTATGGGAAAGGCTTGATAGCGGCCGGGGAGGTCAAGTTGCTCGGCCCGGTAGCGCGGACCATGCCGCAGCGGTTCGGCCGTTACGACAGTCTGACGGGGCGCGTCAATGCCAAAGTCATGGAAGCGATTGCGGTGAAACACACAGTGGGAACGGGTCAGGCGCTCGGTCATATGCGTGCCGCCGTCGACCTGGCGCGGCCGGACGGGCTCGTATTCACCATTGCCGAATATGGCCAACACGTCCTGCCGATGCTGCGGCGTTTGCAT